>NZ_JACJEW010000028.1:0-67186 GCF_014164315.1 Pseudoalteromonas sp. SG44-1 | reverse complement strand
TAAACATCATCACCCTAATAATTGTTTAATTATTTTCAACCAAACCGATATAAATTTGTGTTGTAGGATCGACTTGCAAGCAAGTGATAAGGTTTTCTTTGATGAGCTCTAGCATAGCAATAAAGCTAACCACTACACCACTGCGGCCTTCGTCAAGAGTGAATAAGTCAGTGAAAGGAAGTTGCGTGCCGACTGTCGATAACTTTTGCAAAATTAAACTCATTCTTTCGCGAGTTGATAAAGCTTCAGCGGTTATTTGATGATGCTCAAAAGTTTTAGCTCGCGCCATCACATCACTGAGCGCAAATAGTAAATCTTTTAAATCAACATCAGGTAACAATTGAGCGTGCTCGCTCTGCTCAGGCACTAACGCATGGGCAATAAAAATATCGCGGCCAACACGTGGAATATCATCAAGGTTCTGCGCAGCTAGCTTAAATTGCTCATACTCTTGTAAACGACGAATTAATTCAGCCCGTGGATCTTCTTCTTCCTCAAGCTCTTCATGTTTTGGCAGTAATAGTCGTGATTTTATTTGTGCAAGTAATGCCGCCATCACCAAATATTCAGCAGCAAGCTCCAATTGAAACTCGGTCATCATTTCAACATAACGGACGTATTGTTCAGTAATGCTAAAAATCGACAATTCCAGAATATCTAACTTATGTTTTTTTATTAAATATAGCAATAAATCAAGTGGCCCTTCAAAGGTTTCTAAAATAACTTCTAGAGCGTCTGGCGGAATATACAAATCTTCCGGGGTATTCATTACTTCTTTGCCATGCAAAAAAGCCAGCGGCAACTTTTGTTGCGCCGGCTCTCGTATTTGAGCTACATCATCAGAATGTAGTTCGTTCATGGTTTATCGGCGTAGTTATTCAAATGGAGCTGTATCGCCACAGCCTACACGCAGCACCTCAACAGTATCTTCTGACAGGTCGATCACTGTGGTTGCTTGCTCAGCTAAATAGCCGCCATGAATAATTAAATCAACTTGATTACCTATGCGATCACGTATCTCGTCCGGATCAGACTCAGTAAACTGCTCACCGGGTAAAATTAATGAACACGACATCAATGGCTCACCTAACTCGGCTAGCAATGCGCAGGTAATTGGATGTTCTATTACACGAATACCAATGGTTTTTTTCTTGTCGTTTAACAAACGTTTTGGTACTTCTTTAGTGCCTTTAAAGATAAACGTATAAGGCCCGGGTGTATTGTTTTTAATTAATCTAAACAGTTGGTTATCTACTCGTGCATAAGTAGAAAGCTCAGATAGATCACGACATACTAAGGTAAAGTTATGGTGTTTTTCAATACCACGGATGCGCTCAATACGCTCTTTTGCTTGTTTGTTACCTAAATTACAGCCTATTGCATAGCCTGAATCGGTTGGGTATACCACCACACCACCTTGTTTGATAATGTCGACCGCTTGATTAATTAAGCGTGGTTGTGGATTATCTGGATGAATATGAAAAAAATCACTCATTTAGTTCTCCTGTTTGCCCTTCCCAAGTTTGCCAAACGCCTTGGCAATCTTTTGGCAAATATAAGTTTTTTCCTAATTCTAGCCAACTAGTAGGAAAATGAAAATCAGATCCTTGCGAACACAGTAAATCGTATTCACGGCTCAATTCGCCTAAAAACTGTCGCTCAGTTGGTGCTTGTTGTGGTTGTGCAACTTCCATTGCATCGCCACCGGCATCTTTAAACTGACTCAATAATTTGCGCAGCCATTTATTTGACATTTGATAACGCCCAGGGTGGGCAATCACAGCAACGCCACCTGCGGCATGAATGGCGGCAATGGCGGTTTGCATATCACACCAATCGCTTGGTACGTAACCCGTTTTAGCGCGGCCAAGGTATTTTTTAAACACCCCAGGAATTGTGGTTGCAACGCCACGAGCAATAAGTGCTCTTGCATAATGTGCACGGGTAATTTGTGCATCTGCGGCAAGCTCTTGCGCTTGTTGATAAATGCCATCAAAGCCATTTTTCTCTAAACGGCGACCAATCTCGACAGCTCTATCAGCACGTTTTTGCTGTTGGATAGTCAATAAGCTGGTCAGTGTTGACTCGTTGATATCTACGTTTAATGCCACGATGTGGATCTCAAAACTTTCCCACTTAGTGGAAATTTCAACCCCTGATATCAAGGTTAATGGTAGAGATTCGCTTTCTATATATGCTTGTGCAGGTTTAACCGCAGCAGTGGTGTCGTGATCAGTGATCGCAAACACATCTATCTTTTTTTCAACTGCACGCAATAATAATTGCTCAACAGTTAATTGCCCGTCAGAATGTGTGGTATGACTGTGTAAATCGTATTTTATCAAAAGAGAAGACTGCTCTTATTAAATGTGCGAAAGTTGTTATTAAGTATAACAAAATTTTTTAATAAATTGTTTTAAATAAATACTTGACACTAACGCCGTTGATACGGTTTACTGTAGTCACTTGAGACACAAATAGAACTACAACAATGATCAATTCAATCCAAAACACTATCTGGTGGTGGCACTCGTAAATTATCGGGTGACGAATTGTCGTGTCTAACACATTCTAAACCCGCTTATTGCGGGTTTTTTTATATTTAAATTTTAGGGTAACAAACATGAATAACGTAGCAACTCTTACACATCATTGGTGGTGGCGCCTGGTATAGCGGGACGGTAATGGTCTATCTGAAACATAGGTATCGTTATTCAAACCCCGCATAGCTTAGCTTGCGGGGTTTTATTTTTTTGAGGGAATGAGGTTTGATTTTTAGTCATATAACAACAACGCCAGGTGAAGTTACTAGCATCACCGAAGTGCGAGAATATATACATAGCCCATTGGCACTATATGGATTGCTTGATAAAGATAATTCATTACTGTTAGAGTCAGCAGAAATTGATTCTAAAGACAGTGTCAAAAGTTTAATTTTGGTAGATTGTGCACTAAAAATAATCTGCACAGGTAAAACAGTCACAGTAACGGCGCAATCTAATAATGGTCAGCAATTACTGCCTTATTTACAAACTAAATTAGAAAACTGCCATATTCAATTAAACAAGCAAACTCTCAGCATCGAATATCAAGGTATCGATCATAATATTGATGAAGCCTCAAAGCTGATTGCCGATAATGCTTTTAGTGCCTTGCGCTGTTGTATAAATAGTATCAGCAGCACCACAAACAATCCATTTTCGTTATTTTTAGGCGGTGTGTTTGCTTACGACATGGTAGCCAACTTTGAACAACTGAGTGATGTACCAGATGGAGAAAATAGCTGTCCTGATTACGTATTTTATTTAGCTGAAACCTTAGTGGTAATTGATCACCAAGCTAAAACCACTGAGCTGATTGGTAACGTTTTTAATGGCCCTGATGTGCATGCAAACTGTTTTGAAGTGGGTAAAAAGCTCGAACGTTTAAATACCTTATGCGACCAAGCCGATAGCTATAGTGCGCAGCAAAGTGCTGGCAGCAGTGACGTCAGTGTTGATATTAGTGACGAGCTCTATTGCCAACAGGTCAATAGTTTGAAAAAACACATTGTCGATGGCGATATTTTTCAAGTTGTGCCATCGCGTACCTTCTCGTTAGCTTGCGCCAACCCACTACATGCCTACAGCCAACTAAAAAAACAAAATCCAAGCCCGTACATGTTTTATATGCGCGACAGTGAATTTGCGTTATTTGGTGCCTCTCCTGAGTCAGCTTTAAAGTTTTGCGCTACATCACAACAAGTTGAAGTATATCCAATTGCAGGAACTCGCCCGCGAGGAAAGTTTGCTAATGGCCAAATTAATCCAGATTTAGACAGTCGTATTGAACTGGAACTGCGCAACGACCAAAAAGAGCGTGCTGAGCATTTAATGTTGGTTGATTTAGCACGAAATGACGTAGCTCGTATCAGTGTCCCGGGAACTCGCCACGCAAAAGAGCTATTAAAGGTCGACCGTTATTCGCAAGTAATGCATTTAGTGTCACGCGTTGTTGGCACATTAAAACCTCAGCTGGATGCCCTACACGCTTACCAAGCCTGTATGAACATGGGGACTTTAGTTGGTGCGCCTAAAGTCAGCGCGGCAGAGTTGGTAAGGCAAACTGAAGGTAAGCGCCGTGGTAGTTACGGTGGTGCGGTAGGTTATTTAACCGGTGACGGCGCCATGGACAGTTGCATTGTTATTCGCTCGGCCTTTGTTAAAAATAATACCGCGTATGTACAAGCCGGTGCCGGAGTTGTGTTTGACTCAGACCCTCAATCTGAAGCCAATGAGACTCGTGCTAAAGCACAAGCGGTTATTACAGCCATTCAATCGACGTACCAAGGACACTAAAATGAGTGAAAACATCAACAACTTAACGGACTTAAAAATCTACTTTTTAGATAATTTTGATTCATTTAGTTATAACTTAGTCGATGAACTTTCTATGTTAGGCAGCGATTTAGTGGTATATCGTAACAACATAGACGCGCAGGTGATTTATGACAAAATGTGTGCGGAAACTAAACCAGTGATTTTAGTACTGTCGCCGGGCCCAGGCACCCCCACTGCGGCGGGCTGTTTAATGGCATTGATTGAACTATGCAAAGGCCGTTTTCCAATGTTGGGGATTTGCCTTGGTCAACAAGCACTAACACAAAGTTATGGCGGTATTATTGGCCATGCTGGAGAAACCGTACATGGTAAATCATCAATCATTGAGCTTGGTGAGCACCCAGTATTTGCAGGTATGGGGGAACGTATGCCTGTGGCACGTTATCATTCACTGATGGCCACGAAAGTACCCGACAGTGTTGCAGTGATAGCCCACTATGAGTCAATACCGATGGCAATTTATCATCGTGACGATAAAGCCCTTGGCTATCAATTTCATCCTGAGTCTATTTTGACGCCCAATGGCGCCGCGCTACTTCAACAAAGTATGCAATTTTTAGCCAGTGCACAGCAGTAGAGGATAGTATGTCAGTAAACCAACAATCAGCCAGTGAGGCGAGCATTGGCTCAATGATTGATGTGTTATTAACGCAAACATCATTAAGCTTTAGTCAAAGCCAACAGTTATTTGATGCCATTATGCAAGGCAAAGTAAATGACATCGAACTGGCAGCCATCTTAGTGGCACTGAAAATAAAAGGTGAAGTAAGCGACGAAATCGCAGGAGCTGCCGCATCAATGCGTGCTAATGCGATACCTTTTATTACTCACTTAACAAACCTTGTCGATAGTTGTGGCACTGGCGGCGATGGCTCAAACACTATTAATATTAGCACCACCGCCGCCATCGTTGCTGCAGCTTGCGGTATAAATATGGTCAAACACGGTAATCGCAGTGTTTCGAGTAACTCCGGCTCCGCTGATTTACTCAAAGCATTGGGCATCAATATAGACATGAACCCAGCACACGCGGCGCAGTGTTTAGAGCAAACCGGCTTTACATTCTTATTTGCTCCGCATTATCACAGCGGCGTACGCCATGCTATGGGTGTGCGAACGACTTTAAAAACCCGTACTATTTTTAATATTTTAGGGCCATTGGCAAATCCAGCAGCACCGGATGTGCAATTATTGGGGGTATATGATGAAAGTTTATGCTTAGCGATGGCACACACCTTAAAAACGTTAGGTACACCGCGCGCAATGGTCGTTCATGGCTCGGGTACCGATGAAATAGCCTTGCACGGTGAAACGACCGTCGCAGAGCTTAACAACGGAAAAATCAGCCAGTACACACTTACCCCTGCTGATTTTGGTCTTGCAAACTATTCACTTGAACAACTTGCCGGTGAAGGGCCAGAATATAACGCCAAGGCTAGCATGGCTATTTTAGCTGGTAACGGCACCGACGCGCACAATGCGGCCATTATTGTTAACGTTGCTGCGTTGCTTTATTTAACCAATAAAGCCGACGATTTTAAAAGTGCCGCAATGCAAGTTAAAGAGGTTTTACAAAGCGGCCGTGCATTGAATACCTTAAATGCCATTGTCATAAGCAGTAATAAAGAATACGCAAACTCCGAGGTAAGTAATGGCTAATGTATTAGACAAAATAGTTGCAGATAAAAAAATAGAGCTCATTGAACGCAAATCCAAGCGCCCTCTTGAGAGCTTTAAGCATCAAGCAATACCCACAAATCGTGATTTTTATAAAGCCCTTGCAGCGCCTGGCACTCAGTTTATTTTGGAATGCAAAAAGGCCTCGCCGTCAAAAGGCCTTATTCGAGAGCCGTTTGATTTAGCCGAGATCACCCGTGTTTATAAAAACTACGCTAGCTGCATCAGTGTGTTAACCGATGAAAAATATTTTCAGGGTAGTTTTGATTATCTCGAATTTGTGCGCAGTCAAGTAGAGCAACCATTGATCTGTAAAGATTTCTTTATTGATGAATACCAAATTTATTTGGCCCGTATTTATGGCGGCGATGCTATTTTATTAATGTTGTCAGTACTCGATGATACGCAATATCAATCGCTTGAAAAAGTTGCAAAAAGCCTAAACATGGCAATCCTCACCGAAGTGAGCAACGAAGCTGAAGTACATCGAGCCCTGGCACTCAATGCGCAAATTATTGGTATTAATAACCGTGATTTACGTGATTTGAGCACTAACTTAGCTACCACAGAGGCACTAAGAAAGCTTATTCCTGATAACAAAGTGGTTATTTCAGAATCAGGTATTTACACACACCAAGATGTAAAACGCTTGGCCCCGTTATGTAATGGCTTTTTAATCGGTAGTTCTCTGATGGCAGAGCGTGATTTAGAGCGCGCTTGTCGAAGCGTAATTTTAGGTGAAAACAAAGTTTGTGGCTTAACCCGTAGCCAAGATGCCATTGCCGCTTATGAAAGTGGTGCCGTTTATGGGGGGCTAATTTTTGCACCTAAATCCCCTCGATTTGTTGATTTAGATTGTGCAAAACAAGTTATGCAAAGTGCCCCGCTTGCCTATGTAGGCGTATTTGTAAACGCAACAATCGCAGACGTTGTCAATCATGCTCAGAGCTTAAAGCTTGCAGCAGTGCAATTACATGGCCAAGAAGACGCAGTCTATATAAACGAACTGCGTCCTTTGCTACCAAGTAATTGCCAGATTTGGAAGGCGCAAGCTGTGAAGGATAGCTTGCCAGCACCTGTCAATGGCGTTGATCGCCACTTATACGATACTCACAGCGATACGCAAGCTGGCGGTACCGGTAAGACCTTTGATTGGGCAATACTCAAAGAGACTAAGCAGCCATTTATGCTTGCTGGTGGCTTAAACCCAGAAAATATTCAAGGTGCATTATATCAAGGTGCGCATGGACTCGACCTAAATTCAGGGGTTGAGCAAAGCGCCGGTAAAAAATGCCCAAACAAATTAAATGATGCATTTATTAGCATCCGTAAATATTGAGGTTAATATGAATAATCCAGCTTATTTCGGCGAATTTGGCGGCATGTTTGTCCCAGAATTGCTAGTACCAGCACTTAAACAACTCGAAAACGAATTTAATAAATCGCAAACAGATCCGGCTTTTCAAGCTGAACTGGAAAAGTTACTTAATGAATATGCTGGCCGTCCTACGCCGCTGACATTAACGCGTAACTTAATTAAAAACCCAAAAGTAAAATTATACTTAAAGCGTGAAGACTTACTGCACGGTGGCGCGCACAAAACGAATCAGGTGTTAGGCCAAGCACTATTAACTCAACGCATGGGTAAAAAACAAGTTATTGCTGAAACAGGCGCAGGCCAACACGGCGTTGCAACGGCGCTTGCGTGTGCATTACTTGGTTTAAAATGCCGTATTTATATGGGCGCTAAAGACGTGGCACGCCAACAACCAAACGTATTTAGAATGAAACTAATGGGCGCTGAAGTGATCCCGGTTACTGCAGGCTCTGGCACATTAAAAGATGCCGTAAACGAAGCGCTTCGTGATTGGTCAGCAAATTATAAAGAAGCGCATTACTTACTTGGTACTGCTGCAGGTCCTCACCCATTCCCTACCATCGTTCGTGAGTTCCAAAAAGTGATTGGTGAAGAAGCGAAACAACAAGTATTAAAAGCTGAAGGTCGCCTACCTGATGCGGTACTTGCTTGTGTAGGCGGTGGCTCTAACGCCATTGGTATGTTTACAGATTTTATTGACGAGCCAAGTGTAAAACTCATTGGCGTAGAGCCCGCTGGCAAAGGGCTTGATACCCACGAGCACGGTGCAACAATCTGTAAAGGAACCAAAGGTATTTTGCACGGTACTTATACATATATAATGCAAAATGATGATGGCCAGATTGAGGAATCATATTCTGTCTCAGCGGGTCTTGATTACCCAGCTGTTGGCCCACAACATGCGTTTTTACATGAAACTGGCCGTGCGCAATATGTGGGTATTACAGATACCGAAGCATTAGAAGCATTCCAATTACTGGCTAAAAACGAAGGGATTATTCCTGCGCTCGAATCAAGTCATGCACTAGCTTATGCACTGAAGTATGCAGAGCAGCAAACTGAAGAGTCAATTTTAGTAGTGAATTTAAGTGGTCGCGGCGACAAAGACTTATCACACGTTATGGATGTACTTTCTAAAGGGGATCAGTTATGAGCCAGACAGCAATTCAAAAAACAGACCGCTACGGTAAAATGTTCGCCCGTTTAAGCGAGCTAAATCAAGGTGCATTTGTGCCGTTTGTTACAATTGGCGATCCAAATAAAGAACTGAGCGTTGAAATAATCAAAAGCTTAATTGATGGCGGCGCTGATGGCTTAGAGCTGGGTATTCCATTTTCAGACCCAATAGCAGATGGCCCAGTTATTCAAGCTGCCAATATTCGCGCTCTTAAAGTAAATATAAATACCCAAGATTGCTTTGATATCATCAAACAAGTACGCCAGTACAATGCTGATATCCCAATTGGTTTATTGTTGTATTCGAACTTAGTTTTTAAACGCGGTTTAGAGGCTTTTTACCAAGATGCCAAAGCAGTTGGCGTTGACTCAATTCTAGTTGCAGATGTGCCGCTTCATGAATCTAAAATGTTTCGCAAAGCGGCAATGAGTAATGGCATTGACCCCATTTTTATAGCCACGCCTAACGCATCTGATGACACTTTACGCGAATGTGCCTCTTATGGCCGTGGTTATACTTATTTGCTATCTCGTGCGGGTGTAACAGGCACAGAAACTAAAGCACAAATGCCGGCGACATCAATTGTCACTAAACTAAAAGAATACCACAGCGCCCCTGCGTTATTAGGTTTTGGGATTTCAACCCCTGATGATGTAAAAGCAGCACTTAATGCCGGTGCAGCGGGTGCTATATCTGGCTCGGCGGTAGTGAAAATTATTGAAGCGAATCTCGATACCCCTCAAGCTATGCTCAGTGGTTTACAACAGTTCGTAGCGAGCATGAAAGCTGCAACTGCGCTGTAAATTCATACTTCGAAAATAAGAAAAGGGCCTGTTGCGGCCCTTTTCTGGTAATCAAACGCGTTAAAGACTCTCTTTCAACGCTTTTGCTGCTTTAAATACAGGCTTGTTAGCGCCTTCAATGTCTATTGCCTCTCCCGTTTGTGGGTTGCGTCCTGTACGTGCGGGATAATAACTTAACGCAAACGTGCCAAAGCCATTTACTTGCACTTGATCACCTTCTGATAATGATTTAGTGATGGCTGCAAGCATGCTTGATAAAGCCGCTTGAGAATCTTTTTTAGTTAATTCACTGTGTGCAGACATTGCACTAATCAGTTGTGCTTTATTCATAAAATGCTCCTAAAAATACCGCTTACTCAGTCACTGTTCAGCAGATTTTGGTAATGATTGAATACAAAGGCACGCAGGCTAAGGGTTAGTAACTACTAAGTCAACCTTGTAAACAACACAATAAGTTGATACAACCTCTGCAACTATTTTTGGTTTTAAATTTTTGGGCATTCTATGCATGCAATAATTGAGTTTATTCCGCTAATTTTATTTTTTGCGGTATTCAAGTTAGTTGATATTTACTGGGCAACGGCATTATTAATGGGCACCACTTTTCTGCAGGTCGCTTATTCTTATTTTAAAATAGGCAAAGTACCTACACGCCAATGGTTATTTTTTGCCATTGCAGTGATTTTAGGCACTCTTACGCTGGTGTTTCATGATGAACAATTTGTGAAGTGGAAAGCCACTATCATCTACGCTGTGCTCTCATTAAGCTTATTGATCAGTCGCTACTTTCTTGGTAAAAATTTAGTTAAACAAGCACTCAGTGCCATTTTAAATAATGCATCAGACTCTGAGCAAGAAATTACCGTACCTGAGTCGCTTTGGGATAAACTCAACATATTGTGGATAGCGATCACAGCGGGAATATCAGCGTTAAATATCTATATCGCTTATAACTTTTCTCTCGATTTTTGGGTTAACTTTAAAGTGTTTGGCTTAATGGGGATCACATTTGTCAGTCTTTTTGCCACTATCATCATGTTGTATAAATATTTACCCGATGAAGATGAGCCCAAAGTAGACAATAAAAAGCGCTCTTAATGTCATAAATATGTCGTCTTAGCTTGTTAGCCTAGTATACAAAATCACGCTGAGACGACCTTGAACGCCAATCAATACCGCTGGTTTGAATTTACCTTTATATTTGTATGCCTTCCTTTGCTGGGTTTTTACCTTCGTGCCTACCTTGCTAATTGGCTGATCCCCGCGTTAATCGTGTTAATGAGTGTCTGCGGTATGTTGCTGCTAGGCGATCCCCACTTTAAACGCTTTAGACTTACCAGCCTTGGTCAATTTTCCGCAGTGAAACGCCGACTGTTTAGTTTCTTTTTTATCGGCGCACTGTTTTCAGGGGTTTTTTACGGGATCATTAATCAAGGTAATTGGTTTATGCTGCCTCGAAACTCATTTAATGACTGGTTAATGTTACTCGCGTTCTATCCATTATTGTCAGTCATGCCGCAAGAGTTGATATTTCGAACTTATTTTTTTCATCGTTATAAACGCATCATGCCAAAAAAAACGGTGCGCATAATTGTTAGCGCCACAGTATTTGCTTTAGCGCATATTGTTTATGCTAATTGGGTGGCAGTACTACTGGCATTTATAGGCGGGTTATTATTTGCATTTACCTATGCTCAAAGCCGCTCCACGTTTGTCTGCGTTATCGAACACAGCTTATGGGGACTGTGGATGTTTACATTAGGAATAGGTCAGTACTTAGATTCGGCAACAATCTCTTAACTGAAAAAGCCGTGCTAATGATACTTAACACGGCTTAATTATGGGAAGCTCAATTAGTTGTATTAATTAAAAACCGAAAATGCTCATAGCAAAAAACTTAGTCGCTACGGTATTAATAAATATAACTACTAAAATTACCGGAATAAAGGTTGATAGCGAAAAATTAACGTATTTTTCAGTAAAGCTACCTGCATAGCCTGGACAACCTTGGCTTAGCTCTTCACTTAAACGTACTTTTTTCCAGCGATACATCACGAATAAACATACCATTAAACCATTCAATGGCAAGATAGTGTCGTAAAATACATCATACACAATATCAAATAAGCTTTTAGACGCTCCACCATAGTTAGTAAATGAAGTTAACCCTTCAACCATACCAAACGACATAGTACATAACACTGTCAGTACACCGATGCTACCAGTTAATATCAGTAACGCCATTTTACGACTTATGCCTTTACGGTCACTTAGCGTAGCTGTTGGCACCTCAACGATGGATACCAACGAGGTAATTGCAGCAAAAAATACCAGCAAGAAAAACACAAACGCAACAATTGATGCACCAACATAGCCAATATCAGTTTGTAGCGCGAGTAAAATCTTTGGTAAAAACTCAAAAATCATCGACACAGATGAGTCAGACAATTTAGTAGGATCAGTATCTGGGTTAAAACTAAAGATAGCTGGTAGCACCATAAGACCGGCAATAAACGCCACCAGTGAATCAGTCAGTGCAACCATTTTAGCACTGCCAACAATGTCATCCTTTTTCGAGATATATGAAGCGTAAGTCATCAATATACCCATACCCAACGACAATGAGAAAAACGCTTGCGCTAATGCACCATTCAAGACACTGGCATTCATCTTAGAAAAATCAGGGATAATATAGTACTTAACGCCAGCCATAGCATTGTCTAGCGTCAATACATACGCCACTAATGCGATTAGCAATACGAACAATGCGGGCATTAAAAACTTAGCTGCTTTTTCAATCCCTTGCTTAACACCACCGACTAAAATCAAATTAACAATTAATGCCACGGCTGCCATATACGCAAACACGCTGGAACTATTAATAAACACCCCAAAGCTTTTTGGATCAGCCAACACATCTAAGTTCCCAACCGCAACTTGGCTTAAGTAACCAAAAATCCAGACTGTAATAACCATGTAAAACACTGCAATCATAAACGGGGTTAATACTGCTAAAAAGCCAGCAAAACTCCACTTAGCATCATTACCTGATAATAACTTGTAAGAGCCTAGTGGATCTTTTTGTGCTTGGCGTCCCATTGCCATCTCTGCCATCATTACCGGCAAACAAATAAACACAACAAATAGCGCGTAAACGAGCAAAAATGCACCACCACCATTTTTTGTTGCTGAGACTGGAAAACCAACCAAGTTACCAATACCGACCGCAGAGCCAGCAGCTGCTAATATAAATCCGAGGCGGGAGCTAAAATGCTCACGAGTATCGCTCATTTAAAAACCTTATTATTATTTTGTACCATTCAAGCGACTCTACCAGTGTTGTGCTGGGCTTTTCAAGCAGATTCCACTTAAAAATATAATGATACTGTAAACCTTAGAGGTTGTTGTTCTTTTAAGATTAAAATTTGTTCAAGCTAACAGTGATTAAATCGCAGCATCAGTTTATAGCCTCGAAAGTTAACTAAAAACTGCGTAAAGCTTTCGCGCTTTAGTAAGACTCTAAACTAATCGCAATTTATTCGCCTATTAATTTTGCTGTGCTAATATCAGCATAATTCCAATAATATTGAAATCCAGAGAACACACCATGTTGTATATGATTTACTCAACTGATGTTGAAAATAGCTTAGAATTAAGAAAAGCCGCCCGCCCTGCTCATTTAGCACGCTTGCAAGAATTAGAGGAGCAAGGCCGATTACTGACAGCAGGTCCATTACCTGCCATTGATAGCGCCGAGCCAGCTGACGCTGGTTTTACTGGCTCTTTAGTGATTGCAGAATTTAGCTCATTAGAAGCGGCTCGCGAATGGGCTGCAGCAGATCCTTACGTAAACGGTGGCGTATATGAAAACTCACAAGTTAAACCGTTTAAGAAAGTTTTTCCTGGCTAAGTAAAACCAACAACCAAACTGGATTACACTGTTTAAATGAACCAGAATTTAATGCAATGGCTATAAGACTTAGAGCCAAATCACCACAATTCAGTGTTTGTTCACCGGATGTTAATTAAACTCTGTTGCATTGAATCATCAGATTTAGTGATTTTTCACTTGAATTATAGCTACTTGGTTCATTAAACTATTCAGGTCTGGTTTAGGAGTTTTTCATCATGCGTACTGTGTTAGCTCTCAGCGTCGCCATCACTGTGCTATTTTCGAGTGTTTTTTCGACTAGTAGCCAAGCTGCATCTCAAGTCAATAAAGCTGAGATCAATAAAAAACAAGCTGTTGAGCTTGCTAAAAAAGTCGAAGATGGTAAAACTCTTAAAATTACCGTACTTAACGATATTTATACTGTAAGAATATTAAAATCGGACGGCCATGTCGTCGACGTTCATGTCAATAAAAAGACCGGCGAAGTGAAGAAGGATTAAGAAATGCGAATTTTAGTAATTGAAGATGATTTACACTTAGCAGACAATCTGCGTAATGCATTAGAAAAAGAACGTTATAGTGTCGATCTCTGTCATGATGGCGAAGCTGGTTTATTTCACATCACAGAATATCCTCTTGATATGGCGGTAGTTGATTTAGGCTTACCAAAAATCGATGGTATTGAACTGATCAATAAAGCCCGTGCACAAGGGGTCACCATTCCAATCCTGATTTTAACAGCACGTGACCGTTGGCAAGATAAAGTTGAAGGACTTGATGCTGGTGCTGATGACTATTTAACTAAACCATTTCATGTTGAAGAGTTAATAGCGCGGTGTAATGCGTTAATTCGTCGTAGCGCAGGTAAAGCAAATCCTGAAATGACTGCTGGGCCTATTAAAATTCATACCCGCTCACAACAAGTGTGGGTTGATGACCGAGAACTAAGTCTCACCGCATACGAATACAAAGTGCTTGAGTATTTAATGGTTAATCCACAAAAAGTGATTTCTAAATCTGAGCTTACAGAGCACATATATGATCAAGACTTTGATTTAGATTCAAATGTAATCGAAGTATTCGTACTGCGCTTACGTAAAAAGCTTGACCCTGATGGTACTTTAAATCCAGTAGAAACACTACGCGGACGCGGTTACAGGCTTAAAAGTCAGTGGTAGCATCGCAAATACCGTTAAAAGTAAGGCAAGGATTTATCCTTGTCTTTGTTTTATTAGTCGCTTTACCTATCCTATTCTTCTCTATTGGTAAGGCGTACTACGCTTCATTAGTCGAAGCCACCGAAAAAACCCTCGAAGCCCATTTATATTCTTTAATTTCAGAAGTCGATTTTACTGAGCGCGGCATTATCATGCCCAGCACTATTTTAGCTCCTGAATTGAATCGTTTAAACTCTGATACTTATGCGATGATCTATCGTGAAGAGCAGCCTGTATGGCACTCTGAGTCGGCGGTAAATGTTAACTTTGTGCCTGACGAACTAGAAACCAAAGCAGGCGCTGCCGATTTTCGTCGTGTGGAATATAAAAATACCGTGTATTGGCAACTTAGCCTAACCGTTATTTTAAATAACATTGACCAGTCAGAGCATGCTCGCTTTATTTTATTAAAACGCAATGATGCTCTACTGCGCTTAATGGATGGTTTTAAACAAACCCTTGTAAACTGGATGTACGTCATGGGTGTAGCCATTGCAGCATTAATGGCTGTGGGTTTTGTGTGGAGCGCGCGGCCGTTGCAACGACTGGATAAAGAAATAAAAGCCATTGAGTCAGGTGATATTCAAGAAATTAAAGGACTTTATCCTGTTGAGCTGCAAACTATAAAAGCCGATTTAAATTTACTACTCGAAACTCAGCAACGCCAAAAAGAGCGCTATCGTGCGTCTTTAAGCGACTTAGCTCACGCGCTTAAAACGCCACTGGCAGTATTAAAATCGAGCCCGCTTGCCAACGATGCCGATGCCCAAGAGCAGCTTGACCGTATAAATGTGATGATCGAACACCAATTAAAACGTGCTGCAACAGGTGCATCTGATACTTGGAAAAAACAAACAGCCATTAAGCCGGTGCTCGATTCAATCCTCAATGCAATGAGTAAAGTTTACCGCGATAAAGATATTATTTTTACCCATGCGGTTAAAGACAAAGATTACTTTTTAGGTGACAAAACTGATTTACTCGAACTACTCGGTAACTTAATTGATAACGCCTGTAAAGCTTGTCGTTCACAAGTCGATATCCAAGTCATTCAAAAACGCAATCTCACCATCGCTATTAGTGATGATGGGCCCGGTGTGCCGATTGATAAACGCGAATCCTTACTTACTCGAGGTACCCGCTTGGACACCTACGAAAGCGGGCATGGTGTCGGTATGGCGATTGTGTCAGATTTAGTAAAGTCGTATCACGGTACCCTGACTATTTTAGATGCTGATACCTTAGGCGGCGCGAAATTTATTTTAGAGTTTAACTATAATGATAAAAAATAGTCGGTTAACAACAATCTCAGCACTACTTTTAGCACTGAGTACAACAACGTTTGCAGCAGAAGAGCAATGTACTGTCGTTGAGCAAGCAACACCTGATGAAGCTAAAAAATATATTCAATGTTTAGATAAACAAATAGAAAGCTTAACCCGCATTCAACAAACCTGGATAAATAAAATCACTTTAGATTTAAATAAGATCCAAGAAGATAGCGGTAACACTCAGTTACTACCAATCTTTAAACGTAGCATTATTAGTCATGATAAGTACGTGGAAGACAGCTGTAAATGGCGTTATTTACACAAAGTACCTAACGCCACCCAAGCTGCTATTGTATATAAACGCTGTGAATTGCGTATGTTAGAGCAGCACATCACTGTATTAAAACAACCTATCTAACCACCACTGTGGCTATTTAGACGGTGACTCGATTTCTTCACCATTACCCAAAAGAGTCGCTAACCAACGTCCTTCATCACTAGTTTCTAGGGCAATTTTAACAATCATCGTCAGTGGCACCGATAACAACATACCTACAGTGCCAATCAGCCAGCCCCAAAAGATCAGTGATAAAAATACCACTAAGGTCGACAACCCTAAACCTTTGCCCATGTACTTTGGTTCGACTATATTACCCATCACGGTATTAATAGTTAAATAACCTGCACCTACGATCCCTGCGACCAAGGGTCCTTGTGTGATCAAAGCTAATAAAACAGCTGGGATAGCGGCAATAATAGAGCCAATATTAGGGATGTAATTAAACATAAATGCCATTACTCCCCATAACACGAAGTAGTCAACATTTAAGATCCACAGTAGTAGCCCGGCTAATACACCAGTACCAACACTCACCACTGTTTTGATCGCTAAATAAGAATTAATAGAATTTAAAAAACGGTCTATTTGCTGCATTTTCATATCAGGATCGTCTAATGCCATATGAATTTTATGACTAAGCATAGGCCCTTCAAAAAGCATAAATACCACAGTTAAAATAATTAAGAACAAATTTGCCATCACGCCACCTAAGCCAGTCAGCATACCGGTGGCAACATCAATCATTTTTCCTGGGTCGAACATTGATATAACTTGCTCTTTATTGAGCAAAATATTGTACTTGGCAGCAACATCAACCAACCAAATAAACTCATCCTGTAACTTACTTTTATATTCAGGTAAATGCTGTGAAAAGTCAGTCAATGATTGCCCGACTAAGCTGGCAAGGCTAACCCCTAAGCCAACCACCATCAACATCACTAACATAATCGCGATGCCTTTAGGTATTTTGTACCGACCAAAAAAACTTAATAAAGGACTACAAATAATGGCAATAAATGCTGCAAGTACAAACGGAATGACAATTACACTTGCCGCTTTAATACCGGCTAAAGCAACCACCAACGCTGCAAAGATAACTAAACTTTTGTTTACCCCAGTTAAACTAGCCAAACTACAATCCTTTAAAATATAAACTGCAGCTAGTGTATGTGAAAAGTCTGTAGAATGAAATATTTGCAAAGTGATCAAAGCAGCCTACCCTACGTATAACCAATAAATAATTACTAAAAGAGTTTTATATTGCTATGCATATCTTAATAACTGGCGCAACAGGCCTGATCGGTCGTCATTTGTGCCCTGAGCTGAACAAAGAACATCAATTGACAGTGCTCACCCGCAATCCTGCAAATGCGACAAAACTGTTAGGTGAGAACATTCATACGACTGACTCCCTTGAAGAGGTTGATTTTAATAATCTCGATTGCATTATTAATTTAGCCGGTGAACCCATCGTAAATAAACGCTGGAGCGACAAACAAAAACAAATACTGCGAGACAGCCGTATTTCGCTCACTCAACAAATTAGCGCTGCAATTAACCAATGCGATACACCGCCGCATACTTTTATATCAGGCAGTGCGGTCGGATTTTACGGTCGCCAATCCACCAGTGTAATTGACGAAAGCTTTGTTGATGTGACCCCTGAATTTAGTCATCAACTATGCCATGATTGGGAACAAGCCGCCCTGCAAGCAGAATCAGTCAATACTCGAGTATGTTTATTACGTACCGGTATCGTTTTAGCTAACAATGGTGGTGCATTAGCCAAAATGTTACCACCATTTAAATTAGCACTAGGTGGTCCTATTGCTGATGGCCAGCAAGGCATGTCATGGATACATATCGAGGATATGATTAATTTAATTATACATATTATCAATAACGTGCAACTCAGCGGCGCAATTAATATGACCGCTCCAACACCTGTATCAAATAGCGAATTTAGTCAAAGTTTAGGTAAGGTATTAAATCGACCAGCAAAAATAACTATGCCTGCATGGGTACTAAAATTAGTAATGGGTGAAATGGCAGATTTGCTGCTTTACGGACAATATGTACAACCAACTAAAGCACTTGATAGCAACTATTGCTTTCGTTATAAAAAATTAGACAGTGCACTTACAAACCTATTACAATAAATGCAGCAATTTAATACTACCTTGCTATTTAAATACTAATACATAATAATTATAACAACAGTGACTAAAGCAGCTCGATTAAACAAGGCAGATTCATAATGCTACATTTACCTACTGTGATGAGCATATCATTACTTTTGAATGTCCTGATCGGCGGCTTTTTTTTTACCGTTTATAATTATAAAAAACAACCCTGTTATTTATACTTAGGCGGGTCGTGTATGGTATTTGTGGCCGCGCAAATTTTAGCATGCCTGCGAATAGTGCTTGATAACCCTTTTATTACGCACTATCTGGCTGATATGTGCATCATAATTAGTCCTATACTCGCTCTTATTGGTTTGCAGAAAGTAACTAACCTCACTAAAAATACTAACCGGCACTTTTTAACCTTAGTGATTGTCAGTGCAATTGTGTTACTACCAATCTATGCTATTACAGCAGGCCAATTGGTGACAAGTATTGTTATTGCAACACTCTTTATTTACGGCGCATGTTTAGTTCATAAGATGAAATGCGTAGCACCAATGCAACAAAAAATCTTGTCCGGCTGTTTTATTAGCCATTGTTTGATCATGTATATACAAGCATTTATGTTATTAGCTCCTTTGGTTAGTAATTCTGCAACTGATTATAGTCTTTGGCTACAAATAATTTTAGTAAGCCATGTCATTCTAGCGACTGCTACAGCTTTGGTATTGCCGTTTTTATTATTTGTAAATATTGAAGAAAACCTTCAGCGACTAGTCAATCACGATGTGCTCACCCGCCTCTTAAATAGACGTGGTTTTTTTATGCAAGGTGAAAAACTCCTCAAACAAGGCGTTGCATATCAGCAATCATTTTCGATAGTTATGATCGATATTGATTACTTCAAAAGTGTTAATGATAAATATGGTCACAGCACAGGTGATACCGCTATTAAATGGATCGCGCAACATATCATGGCACAGCTAAATGATAACGATATTGCTGCGCGAATTGGTGGTGAAGAGTTTGCTTTATTACTCCCTGATCAATCTCTTAATCAAGCTCAGGTAACTGCTCAAAAACTCTGTGATGCAATTAGAGGGCATAGCTTACGTTTTAAAGGAAACACTATTAATTTATCAGTAAGTGTGGGAATTAGCAGTAGTTATGATGCCAATGCTTCAATTAAAACACTGTTAGATCAAGCCGATAAACGCTTATATATCGCTAAAGCAAAAGGGAGAGATCAAGTGGTTATTAGTGGTCAACAAACCGACCATGTTGCCAACGGTGTTATGTAACCGAACTGAATTGTAATTTTTTAAGCACTGAGTCCACTGAGTATAACCACTGATTAAACTTAGCCTGGTGTCTTTGTCATATACAAACAATTAGCAAGTGGTATTGGCTCTGGGTAATCAGCAAGCACAAAGCCAAGTTTTTTATACGCTTTAATCGCACTTTTGTTATGAGCTAATACAAATAAAGAACATGTTTGCGTAGCTAAAGTTGATTGACCTAGTTCACTGAGCTGCGTAATTAGTGTTGCTACAATGCCACCACCACGATACTCAGGGTTAACCACTAACCTACCTAGATGACAACGACCAATACGTAAATAAAACTGACCAAAAGCCATTAGCGTATTATCATCAGCAAGCAATACAAATGAGTTTATTTCATCAAGTTTTAAACCCTTTTTGAAAGAATTAAAATCGTACGGGTATCTAAAATTAGGCCCAGCCCATGCATGAACTTCTTCTTCATTTAAAAACCATGACATGATTTCTTTTATGTGGGTATTTCTGACGTGAGTTAACAACATAACGACTCTTACTTAATCTCGGGAAGTACGATATATTCCATGTTAATTGATAACAAACAATACGTTATAAATATACCAACCGCAATTAGATAATAACAATAAGGTACTTTTTACTTATGCTAATTGCTACTCCATCATTCAATTAGCCTCCCGTTTAAGTTCAGTTGTTTTCATATTTATGGGCATAAAAACCATGCGAACACTCATTTACCTAATAAAGTTACAAAGATGAAAATAAAAAATAATTGACCGATAATTATATATAAAACAATAAACACCACATCCAAATAAACAAATTTAATACATTTTAGCTGCAATAAATTAAACACAGTTGTTGACGCAACATAAAAATTACACTAGCCTTTCTGGAAGCGCTTCCACAGAAATTAATACAAGCCGCTATGGAAGCGCTTCCACACACAGTGATACCGCCGCATTTTTGTGGCGAGTAAATAATAATGATAACAGTACGAGGGAAGTCTAATGTCCAAGCATATTTTAATGAAAACAAAGTTAGCCACCAGCTTATCTTTGATTTTAGGTGCCGCAACCACTATGTCTACGTTTGCCGCCGAGGTTGAACAACAAAGTGAATTAGAAGTGATTCAAGTCACCGGTTTTAAAGGCAGTATCAAAGAATCAACTCAGCTTAAGCGTTACTCTTCTGGGGTTGTTGATGCCATTTCTGCAGAAGACATTGGTAAATTTCCAGACACTAATTTAGCTGAATCGCTGCAACGCATTACCGGTGTTTCAATTGACCGCAGCAATGGTGAAGGTTCTAAAGTGACGGTGCGTGGTTTTGGTCCAGATTATAATATGGTGACATTAAACGGACGTACAATGCCTGCGGCCTCTCTTCCTGCTGGTGGTGGTGCTCCAAACTCTCGAGCCTATGATTTTGCTAATCTTGCCTCAGAAAGTGTGAAATCAGTGGAAGTATATAAAACAGGTAAAGCAAGCATCGCATCTGGTGGCATTGGTGCAACCATTAATATCAATACTGCTCGTCCGCTTGATAACCCTGGCCTAGTTGCCAATATTGGTGTTAAAGCACAGCACGATACAACTAACCGTGTCGGCGATGATGTTACTCCAGAAATTTCAGGGATCTTTAGCTGGACAGATGAAGATGCTAAATTTGGTGCTTCACTCACAGCAAGTATGCAACAGCGTGATAGTTCAGCAACCGGGGCATTTGTTGGCGAATGGCGCACCACAGAATATGATGGCACCATCCCTCAAGCAGCAGATGACATTGTATTAGAAAATGCTCCTGCGATGGGCCAGTATTATTCAATGCCATCAGACTTGCGCTACACCATTGCAGATCGTGAGCGAACTCGTACTAATGCTCAATTAACATTGCAATACAGCCCTATTGACTCGTTTACCGCAACACTTGATTATACTTACTCACAGCAAGAGTTATTTGAAGCCCGTGCAGAGCAATCAATTTGGATGGACAACTATAAAACCCATTTAACATTTGATGACAATGCTGTTAAAACACCTATTTATTACCGTGAAGAACGCCGCGACTTATCCACTCGCGACTTAGGCTTAGCATTACAAGAGCAAAATCAAGTAAACGAAAATAATTCAATCGGTTTAAACCTTCAATACTACTTTAGTGATCAACTGAACTTTACGTTTGATGCCCACAGCTCAAAAGCCACCAGCAAACCCGATGCGCCTTATGGTAGTTGGATAAATGCAGGCTTAGGTGCCAATGTCGTGGCCGCACAACAAGTTGACTTTAGCCGTGACTTACCCTCTATGGTAATAGATTTCGATGACTGTAGTCGCACAAATCTAAACTGCTCAGGAGCGCTTGATCAAGCTGATGTAGGTAGCTCAATTTTAGATGCAAACTTTGCAAGTCAAGAATCAACCGTTGATGAATTTCGACTACACGGTAGTTATCTCATAGACAACGGCAGTATCGACTTTGGTATTGAGTCACGCTCAATGGAAAGTCACTCTTTACAATCGCTAACACGTAATACAATGGGTAACTGGGGCATTGAAAACCCTGGTGAACTACCCGATGGCTATTTAGATCCAACTAATTTTTTAGCCGAATTTGATGATTACGATACCAGTGGTTCGTTTGATCAAGGCTTTACCGGTAGTGCTTCACAGATTGGTTACTGGGCGGCAGATCAATACGGGTTCAATTTTGCGGCTGATGGCGCCTTTGCAACAAATCGCACTATTGAAGAAGATATTCAAGCGGCATTTGTACAATATAATTACAGTAACGAAATCAATGGTATGGTATTTAACCTTGTGATTGGTGCGCGCTATGAAACAACCGATATTACCTCAACTGCTAATATTGATTTACCTGATGCAGTTGCATGGGAAGGTAACAACGACTTTAATGTGCGTTACGGCACCAATAAAGATGACTATTCCTTGAGCTCAAGCTATAACCATTTTTTACCTAGCTTAGATTTTAACATTAACGTTATTGAGGATGTGACTCTTCGCGCCTCTTACAGTACCACTATTGCCCGCCCTACTTACGACAATTTAAGTTCTGCGGCAACGGTAGGTGTACCTACCGGCCCTTCGATCATTCCAGGCACCACTAATGCACCAGCAGCAACTGGTAACCCTAGCCTTGTCCCACTTGAATCGAATAATTTTGATGTATCTGCTGAGTGGTACTTCACTGATCTAAGTTATGTGTCGATTGGTTACTTTAATAAAAAAGTAGATAATTTTATTGGTCTATCACCAATGACTCAAAACTACTACGGCTTACGCGATGCATCTGCGGGTCCAAGAGCACAAGCAGCCAAAGCAGAGCTTGAGGCACAAGGTCTTGCGTTTACTGATTCAAATTTATTCCAAATGGTCGCTGCAATGGAAAATGGTGTAGCATTTGACTCGATGAGCTATGAAGAATTTGAAGCCGCTTACGACGTTCTACCAAACAGTGATGACCCACTGATGGACTTTACGGCACAAGTACCAACCAACAGTAAAGATGCCAAAATTGATGGTTATGAATTTGCCGTACAACACTTCTTTGGCGACACGGGTTTTGGCTTACAAGCTAACTACACCATAGTAAATGGTGATATTGATTATAATGTAGCCGCTGTTCCAACCGTCACACAATTTGCCCTCGTTGGCTTAAGCGACACAGCTAACTTTATAGCCATGTACGAAAACGATAAGTTTCAGGCGCGTATCGCCTATAACTGGCGTGATAAATTCTTAAACAGTGCTGCCCGTTACGTTAACGAACCGGGCTTTACAGAAGAGTATTACCAAATTGATTTTAATATTGCTTACAACTACAGTGAACAAATGTCGTTCTTTGTCGAAGGGCTTAACATTACTGAACAAAATATGCGCCAACATGGCCGGTATGAAGCACAGTTATGGAATTTAGAACAAAATGGTGCACGCTATAATATTGGTATGCGTTATAACTTCTAAGCAAGGGTTATTGACTCATTAACGCCATGAGTATTAAGCCGCTAGTTGTTAGCGGCTTTTTGCGTTGCAGGTTAATAGCAATTTTATTAAAACAACAGAGCACACAATGAATAATAAAATACAACACATTGTGGTATTAGGTGGTGGCGCAGCAGGTTGGCTAAGTGCAGGGCTATTAGCCGCTGAACACCCTAAACAAAAGGTTACCTTAATAGAGTCTGCAAACATTGCTATTTCAGGTGTAGGCGAAGGCACTTGGCCGTCTATGCGCAATACGCTCAAGCGAATTGGTATCGAAGAAATAGATTTTATACGTCACTGCGATGCTTCATTTAAGCAAGGTTCAAAATTCATAAACTGGCGTAACATAAATATAGGCGAAAACTACTATCATCCGTTTATGACTCCCGAAGGCTATTTAGAAACCGATTTACACGCTTACTGGCAACATCATGCAAGCACTCAAAAATATGCCGACGCCGTTAATATGCAAAGCTTTGTTTGCCAAGCAGCACTTGCACCTAAGCAGTTACACACACCAGAATACGCGGCGGTCACTAATTACGGCTATCATCTTGATGCCGGTAAGTTTGCCACATTTTTAAAACACCACTGCGTAGAAAAACTCAATGTGCATCATATTATTGATGACGTCATCGAAGTAAAAAATAGTCATGACGATTATATTCATTCACTCACCACCATAAAGCACGGTGACATAGACGGCGACTTATTCATTGATTGTACCGGTGCTCGGGCGCGTTTGATTGGTGAGCACTATGGCGCAACGCTTATCACACAAGATCATATTCTTTTTAATAATAGCGCTATCGCTGCACATCTCCCTTATAACGATAATCAACAAGAGATCGCCTCAGCCACTTTATCAACGGCGCAGCCACATGGTTGGATCTGGGATATTGGTCTACCGAGTCGTCGTGGTATCGGTTATACCTATAGCGATAAATACTGCGATGAACAAACCGCTGTGAACACCTTAAAGAGCTATGCTGCGCTATCTGTTGGTGAACAAGTCGCCGAGCAAATACAAACTCGCAAGCTGAGTTTTCTTCCTGGTTACCGCACACAGTTTTGGGTAAAAAACTGTGTTGCTGTTGGTATGTCGCAAGGTTTTATAGAGCCACTTGAAGCATCAGCACTGGCGATGGTGGAGCTTTCAATCAGCATGTTAAGCGAACAAATGCCGCAAAACCGTACTCATATGGACTTGCTGGCTAAACGATTTAATCAGCGCTTTAGTTATCGCTGGCAGCGAGTAATCGACTTTTTAAAGTTACATTACATATTAAGTGAACGTGATGATAGTCAATACTGGCGTGATATAAAAAAACCATCGAGCATTCCTACTCGTTTGAATGAATTGCTGGCACTTTGGCAATATCAACCACCAAGCAGGTTTGATTTAATTGAAAACGAAGAGGTATTCCCCTCTGCCAGCTATCAATATGTATTGTATGGAATGGGCTTTCACACGCAAAATACAACAGCAGAAAATACCTTTAATAACGCTAAAGCTGGGCAGTATTTTTATCAGCAAAACCGTGAAAAAATTGCCAAATACTTACAAGGGTTACCAACAAATCGCGCATTATTAAATCAACTTTTAAACAATAAGGCTTAACCTGACAATGACACACAACAAACCTATAAAAAATGTGGTTATCGCTGGCGGTGGTACAGCTGGTTGGATGGCTGCGGCTGCATTCAGTAAACTCGTTGGTAAAAATATCAATGTCACCCTTATCGAATCCGACGACATTGCTACGGTTGGTGTTGGTGAAGCTACTATTCCACCGATCCGCACTTTTCATAAATTACTTGGCATAAATGAGCAAGCATTTATGAAAGCTACCCAAGCAAGCTTTAAATTAGGGATCAGTTTTGAAAACTGGGGCGAAAAAAACACCGATTATATTCACTCATTTGGCATGACGGGCAAAGAATGCTGGGCAGGTGAATTTCATCATTTTTGGCTACACAGCTTAACATTAGGACTTGAATCCGAGTTTGGTGATTACTGTTATGAACTGCAAGCAGCTAAACAAGGTAAGTGTGCTTTTAATCAGCAAAATCCAATTAATTATGCATTTCATATGGATGCGAGTCGTTATGCATTATTCCTACGTGAATTTTCAGAACAACTAGGGGTTAAACGTCTAGAGGGAAAAATAATCCACGTTAATAAATGCGCCACTTCGGGCTTCATAAACAGCCTAACTCTTGCAGATGAAAGTATCGTAAATGGTGATTTTTTTATTGATTGTACCGGCTTTAACGGACTACTTATTGAACAGGCTTTGCATACCGGCTATGAAGATTGGTCACACTTACTGCCGTGCGATAGCGCAATTGCAGTACAAACTAGAGCCATTAGCGATGATATAGTGCCTTATACCCGCTCAATTGCACATGATGCAGGCTGGCAGTGGCAAATTCCTCTGCAACAGCGCGTAGGTAATGGTCTAGTGTATTGTAGCCGTTATTTAAACGATACTGATGCAAAGCAGCTTTTACTCAGTAATATTCAAGGTGAAACTCTCACTGAACCCAAAGTAATTAAATTTAAAACTGGCCGCCGACGCAAAGGCTGGAACAAAAACTGCCTTGCTCTGGGGCTTGCCAGTGGCTTTGTTGAACCCCTTGAATCTACCAGTATTCATTTAATTATGTCGGGCATTATTCGCTTTATCCGGCTATTTCCATTTGATGGTATTACCGAACAAGCAATCCACGAATACAACAAACAGCTAAAAAGTGAGATTGAAAACATTCGTGATTTTATTGTCTTGCATTATAAAGTCACTGATCGCACTGATAGCGAATTTTGGCGTCATTGTAAAAATATGGAAGTGCCTGATACCCTTGTTCATAAAATTAGTTTATTCAAAGAAACTGGGCGGGTATTTTTAGATGACGGCGATATTTTTAGAGTCGACTCATGGGTGCAAGTAATGTTGGGTCAAGGTCTCAAACCCAAACAATACCATTTAATTGCAAGCCTGATGAGTGATGATGAGTTAAGCCACTTTCTGAACAGTATCAAACAGCAAATTGCTCAACGCGTGGCACAATTGCCAACACATAAAGCATTCTTACAACAATATTGTCTTGCTGAATAATCTGAGTGAGCATAAAAAGCCCTTTAAAAACGTAAAGGGCTTTGCACAACACAACAAAATCAAAGACTAAGTTAACTATCTGGGCAGATAATTGTTGCCTGTTTTGCTCCTTCTGGCACAAAGTTGATATTCGCCACAGAAACCGAACCGTTACCCGTGCTCTGTAATGAAAATGGGCTAGTCACTCTTGAAAAATCAACGCCTTGCTCAGTAAAGCAGGTTAAGTCTATGCTGAGTGTTTGCCATCTATTTAATGTAGCCTTTTTGAGTTCTGCGCTGATATCAACACGTCCACCACAACCATGCTCGCAACTCATAGCAACAAATAATGGAGCAGCAAATTCGCTATTTATCTTGTAATCAAAACTCAGCGCTGAGTTTGCTTCGATATAAGCCACTTTATCTTCAGTGAAGTTACTATTGATTTCGGCTGTAGTAAGGCCTATACCTGTAAATACAAATGCCATTGCATCTTCTTGAATATTTTTATCTTCAGTACGATAACTAATACCAGCTAATTCAACGCTATTGCTAGCTACTTGAACTTGCTGCTGTGCTGACTTTAAAAACAATCGCCATGGATCAGTCAGCACGCCATTAAAAATAGCCATATTAGGCAAACTAGCTATATCAACACCTGAGTCTTCATTTAAATTATCTGCCAGGGTATTTTTATCTGTATAGGTTAAACCAAAGCCATAAGGAAATAGTGGCGAATAGTCTACATCATCTCTATTTACTGCGGTTTGCAGTGGTGATTTTGGCCATGAAAACGACAATTTACCAGTAAAGTCATGCTGAATATCACCTCCTGCGTCAGTTAATAATACATCGGCCACACCTTGTCCTTCTGTACCCGGTAGCCATGCGGCGACAAACGCATCAGAGGTATTTAACTCAGCGTTAACCCACATTGGTCGACCTGAAATGAATACCGATACGACCGGCACGCCTTTTGATTTAAGCTGTTTTAATAACGCTAACGACTTTTTATTATTACGCTCAAACTCAAGATTATCCCTGTCACCGTGTCCTTCTGCATAAGGTTCTTCTCCAAACACCACAATCGCCACATCAGGTTTTTGTGTAAAGTGTCCATCAGGACTTAAAATGGCCTCTCCACCTGCGGCCGTGATCTGCGCTTTTAAACCCGCAAAGATTGACGTAGCACCAGGGAAATCGGTATTTTCGTTATTGGTGCCTTGCCAAGTAATACTCCAGCCCCCCGCTTGCTTAGCAATATTATCTGCGCCATCTCCGGCAATTAATACTCGTGAATTAGCCGCTATCGGCAAAGTATTGTTGTTGTTTTTTAATAACACCAGTGATCCACGCACAGCTTGTCGCGCAATATCGCGGTGCGCTTGCGCGCCAATTAACTGCGTTTTACCTGAGAACTGACGTTTTGCAGGGCTCGGTTTATCAAATAAACCCGCTCTTAGTTTGACTCTTAAAATACGCGCAACAGCATCGTCAATTCGGCTCATGGCAATTTCACCGGCTTTCACTTGCGCTATCGTATTTTCATAAAGTGGTTTCCACGCCCCCGTAGGAACCATAAAAATATCAAGCCCCGCGTTTACAGCCTGTGGGCAGCTTTCGTTACTACAACCTACAACTTGTCCGTGGCCATTCCAATCACCAACAACAAAGCCATCAAAGCCCATTTTCGTTTTCAGTACATCGGTAAGCAGGTATTTATTGCCATGATTTTTCTTACCATGCCAGCTATTAAACGACGCCATAACAGATTGACTACCAGCCGACAAACCACCAATGTAGCCTTGAGCATGAGTATCAAACAAGGCTTGCTCTGAATCGATATTGTTACCTTGATCGTCACCATCGACGGTACCGCCATCACCTAAAAAGTGTTTAACTGTGCTAATCACCCGCTTATTACTTAAAAAATCACCATCGGCATGGCCTTGCAAGCCGTTAACAATGGCAACTGAGTACCGGCGGACAATCTCTGGATCTTCAGAATACCCTTCATAAGTTCGACCCCAGCGGTCATCACGTACAACAGCAACAGTCGGCGCAAATACCCAATCAATACCAGTAACCATCACTTCGATTGCCGTCGCAGCGGCTATTTTTTCTATTAAAGCGGGATTATTTGCTGCGCCTAAGCCAATGTTATGTGGAAATAACGTTGCACCAATCACGTTATTATGACCATGTACAGCATCGGTGCCCCACATGGTAGGAATATCGATGCCATCAAGAGAATCATCAACCGATGCTTGATACATCTGTTCAGCAAGTGCAATCCAATCTTGTGGTGTGGCATGTTTATTCGCGTTCGGAAATGAGCCTCCGCCATTTAAATACGAGCCAAAACCATATTTACGCATATCATCAGTCGTTATATCGCGGATCTCAGGTTGAATCATCTGCGCAACTTTTTGCTCTAATGTCATCGTCTGCAAGTACTGAACAATCTTAGACTCAATTTGCGGATCAGCTCGAACCACATTATTCAGCTTTGGCCAAATAGCTAGCGATTGTTGCTGCTGCATTTGTTCAACAGCTCTATTATTTTGAGACGTATCTTTACTTTCGCTTGCTGAACAACCAGCCAGAGTAACTAATCCAGCTAACAAACTTAGTGTAGGTAACTTAGCTGTGTGTAAGTGTGTTTTCATTTTTATATACCTATCTATTATCAACTCATTGCTGCTTAAAAGACTCTAAGTACCTGCTGTATTACAAAAGCGAGACCAAGCGGTTTATTCATCTAAGCAACGGTAGAACTATTTTTTGTCATCATTGAAATTAAAATTTAACTGTTGACCTGTTAAGAAATAGTCACTAACCTAAATGTGGAAGCGCTTCCTTAAAGTCATTAAATACCATCTATTGGCATTAATCAAATTAAATATGGAAGCGCTTTCAGATATGTTAGCTTTAAAAGCTAAAAATAACAGCATCACGGACTATAAAAAGAAAGCAGAGGTTTTCTATTAATGAAACAATTATCTTTACCTAAACACTCGCCGCTACTGAGCAAAGACTTCACTTTTGGCGTAGCAACTGCTTCATTTCAAATTGAAGGTGGTGCAGCAGATCGTCTGCCATGTATTTGGGACACCTTTTGTGCTCAAGACGATAAAATTGCCGATAACTCAAATGGTCTAATCGCCTGTGAACACTACACTCGTTGGCCTCAAGATATTGAGTTAATAGATTCTCTGGGCGTTGATGCCTATCGTTTATCAATTTCTTGGCCACGCGTAATGCATCAAGATGGTAGTTTAAACCCATTAGGTGTGAAATTTTATACTGATCTTCTAGATGAACTTAAACGCCGCAACATCAAGGTATTTGTCACTTTATATCACTGGGATCTACCGCAGTATTTAGAAGATCAAGGCGGCTGGTTAAATCGTAATACCGCCTATGAATTTGCTCACTACACAGATCTTATTAGCAAAGCGTTTGGTGATCGTGTTTATTCATATTCAACCTTAAATGAACCTTTTTGCAGCTCTTATTTAGGGTATGAAATTGGTGTGCATGCCCCAGGTATTGTCGGTCGGGAATTTGGCCGAAAAGCTGCCCATCACTTATTACTAGGTCATGGTTTAGCGATGCAAATGCTGGCTAAAAATAGCCCACAGACACTTAATGGTATCGTACTCAACTTTACTCCCTGTTACCCGGTAACACAAAGTGACGCAGATCTTAAAGCCACAGCCTTTGCTGATGATTATATTAACCATTGGTATATGCGCCCTGTAATGACTGGCAAATACCCAGATATTATTGAGCAACTTCCAGCAGAGCAGCGTCCAGATATTCACCCCGGTGATATGGAAATTATTGCGCAGCCATTAGATTACCTTGGCGTTAATTTTTATACGCGTTTACATTACCAAGCAAGCGCTGATGATTTTTATGACGAGCGCCCACATCAAGGCCTATTAACTGATATTGGTTGGGAAATTTACCCGCAAGCACTTACTGAATTATTAGTATCGTTAAATGAGAAATATACCCTACCACCGATTTATATTACTGAAAATGGCGCAGCAATGGCCGACAAGATGATAGATGGTAAAGTTAACGATTCAGATCGCATAGCTTACTATCAGCAACACTTAAACGCATTGCATAACGCAACTGAACAAGGTGTGGTGATCCATGGCTACTTTGCATGGAGCCTAATGGATAACTTTGAATGGGCTGAAGGCTATTCAAAGCGATTTGGTATCGTTTATGTTGATTATCAAACTCAACAACGTACTGTAAAAGCCAGTGGCCTTGCGTATAGTAGTTTAATTACTAGCCGGTAAACTTAGCTAGTGCTCCTTTAAAAACAACAATAAGAAACACACAGTGAACAAAATTCCTTTATACGAAAAAATCGGTTATGCGATGGGTGATGCCGGAGCCAACTTAGTTTGGCGAGGTGCACTTGCCTACCTAGCAGTATTTTACACTGACACATTTGGCATATCGGCTGCGGCCGCAGCTATGTTATTTTTGGTGGTTAGGTTATCCGATGGTGTAACCGATATCATTATGGGAATGATTGCAGACAGAACCACCACTCGGTTTGGTAAATTCAGACCGTGGATTTTATGGTCTGCTCCTTTTTTAGGACTGTTCATGGTGTTGTGTTTCACCACACCTGATTTCAATGACACCAACAAGTTAATTTACGCCTACGTTACCTACATAGGCTTAACGTTAGCTTATACGGTGAGTAACGTGCCTTACTCTGCATTAATGGGAGTAATGAGTCCAGACGATACCGAGCGCACGAAACTATCGAGTTTTCGCTTTGCCGGAGCCTTTGCAGGCGGTTTATTAGTGATGGGCTTTTTACCTGAACTGGTTGCTTATTTTGGCGATGGCGATAACGCCAAAGGTTATCAGTTAACCATGTACTTATTTGCAGCATTACTAATTGTTTTGATGGTGATCACTTTTGTTAGCACCAAAGAGCGGGTAATCCCCCACAAAACAACCAGTGGTAATTTAAAATCAGAGCTCAAAGATTTAACTAAAAACTTACCCTTTATTATTCTGCCATTATTGGCAACTACCTTGTTCTTTTATTATCGCGAAATCTACAGTGGGCTATTTTTTGCATTTATCATGACTATGATGACTGTTGTGATAAAAAAATTACTCAACAAAGATCATCAAAATCTCACCGGAACTCAACGTGATATGGTTGATTTGCTCACCAACAAGCCTTGGTTAATTTTATTAGGCATGGGCTTTTTGACCATGATGTTCAACGGTATAAAGTATGGTGTAATTGCTTATTACTTTAAATATCAGGTTGGCAGCGAACTGATGGCAGGCCAATACTTCGTTGCGTTATTAGTGGTGTCTATCCTCGGCGCTCTTGCCACTGGTAAACTTGCCGAACTAATAGGCAAACGTAATTTATTTATCATCTCTTTAATATTAAGTGGCTTATTAACCACAGCATTTTATTGGGTGCCTGCTGACAACATTGTTGCCATATTTACTTTTGGGTGTGCAGCTGAATTTTTTGCTGCCATGATGCCTACCCTGTTTTTTAGCATGTTAGGGGATGCTGCCGATTATTCTGAGTGGAAAAACAAACGCCGCGCCACGGGCTTAATTTATTCAGCAGGGACGTTTGTGCAAAAAACTGGCGGCGGTTTCGCTGGGGCATTAGTATTAGTGGTATTGGCAGGCTATGGCTATAACGGCATGAACGAAGCAACCATTACGCAATCATTACCTGGCATGCAACTATTAATGAGTTGGATCCCCGCAGCATTTGCTTTTTTAGGTGCCGCCTTGATGCTTATCTATCCGTTGACACCCGCAATGACGCAGAAAATCACGGAAGACTTGGCTTTTAGACGCAGTAATGTGTAAATTATATTTCATTATCAATACGTTTTTATAAAGTGCGAATAATAACGCTAGGAAATTAATGGCTACAATTTATCAAGTATCAGAACTTGCAGGTGTCTCTCTCTCTACGGTATCAAGGGTTCTGAACGACAATGATTATGTAAGTAAAAAAACCAAGAAAAAAGTGCTCGAAGCAATGCAGCAACTTGGCTATCAACCCAGTTCTATTGCCCGTTCTTTAGCATCGAGTCGTACCAGTAGTGTTGGTGTTTTAGTCTCTGAACTAGACGGCCCGTTCTTTGGCCAAATGATGTCGGCGATAGAGCAGCAACTTCGTGCCGCAGGTAAGCATGTTATTATTACCGCAGGGCACAGTGACGAAGACAAAGAGAAAAATGGCTTTGAATTTTTAATCAGTCGTAACTGTGATGCCATAATTGCCCATGTGGAAATAGTATCGGACGAATATCTAATTGAACTTAGTAAGGGAAAAATCCCCATTTATTTAATGAGCCGTTATGTTGAGGAAATTAAAGACAACTGTATTAGTCTTGATAACGTTCTAGGCGGTTATCTTGCCACTAAAACGATGATCAATAAAGGGCACAAAAATATTGCTTATATTGCGGGTCCACAATTTAAAGTTGATGCGTCAGACCGACTCGTAGGACATAAAAAAGCGCTTGCTGAATACAATATAGCCTTTGATGAAAGCCTTTTTTACATAGGCGACTTTAAAGAAACCGGCGGCAATGATGGCTTAAAACATTTTATTGAAAATAAAGCGCAATTTAGCGCAATTGTCTGTGCCAATGATGAGATGGCCTCAGGTGCGATGAAGTTCGCCAGAGAACACGGTTTTAATTTACCGAAAGATCTCGCCATTATGGGCTACGATAACGTGATTTTCACCAATTACCTTTACCCAACTCTAACAACCATAGATAACCCAGTCCCAGAGATGGGCAGAATGGCGGCTAACCTTGTACTTAAAGACATTTACAAACGCCCTGGCATTACAATTAATCGTGTATTCCAGCCGACTCTCGTTTTAAGAGACTCCACGCCAGATATTAATTAATGCGGTAAAATCATTCGTTCACTAGGTTGAATTTTCAACTAACGAATTTGCTGATCAGCTAAACTTAGATTCAGCCCATGCAATTCATTACGTACCCATCGACCATCTAAGTATTGTTCAAGGTGGTCTTGGGCAAATGTTAAAAAACTACGCGCAGCATGAGCAATATGCCGATCAGTGCGGATCACAAAGTACCAATGACTTGCTAAGCTTGCATCACTTACAGTTAATACTTTGAAGCCATGATCTCCTATTGGCAACACATGGCGAGACAGCACACCAATTCCCATTCCTGATGATACTGCAACACGAATAGCCTCATTACTTGCCATTTGCACGCTGTTGCTCAGTACTAAACCGCGTCTTTGCAGTTCGCTCTCAAATAACATCCGGGTTGCAGAGCCAGGCTCCCTTAATAAAAAGCGGTATTTCACTAGCTCAGAAAGTGCAACGTGTTGTTGATTAGCTAATGGATGATCAGTAGGCACAATAAACTCAAGCGGGTTTTTTAAAAACCGTGCCGCTTTTGCATGTTCAAGTGACGGTGGATGGCTAAATACATAAATATCATCTTCACCGCGTTCAAAGCGCGCTAACACCTCTGCTCTATTGCCAATCTCAAGAGGCAACTCAACATGAGGATGCAAATTACTATAGGGCCCGAGTAATTTTGGCAAAATATATTGTGCGGTATTCACCATGGCGATTTTACATCGCCCGCGCTCACCCCCTTTGAGTTCAGCTAAAAAATCGTTGTAATCATCAAAGTGGCCAAACACTCGTTGGCAAGTCCTAAATAACTCATGCCCGGCTTCTGTGACATGCAGTTTTTGTTGCTGCATAATCACCAGCGGCTCATCTACAGCCTCTTGTAAACGTTTAATTTGCAGCGACACCGTTGGCTGAGTTAAGTGTAAACGCCGTGCGGTTTCACTGATCGAGCCGGTTTTTACTACACTCATAAACACTTCAAGCAGCCGAAAAGAAATATGTCTTAAATCCATCGCTATCACATCCCCTCTGGTATTAATCAACCCATAGATAATAACCTATAACCAACTACCAATCATTTTATTATTTACAATGCATGATTTTATCTACAATAGCGCAACTTTAAATTAATAGGAGAAAGGTGTGCCAGATATTGTTGTAATGTTTTTTGTTTTGGGTTTAGTTGCGGGGATTTTACGTTCTGATCTCGTTATTCCAAAAGCAACTTACGAGACCTTAAGTTTGCTGCTGATGCTGACCATAGGCTTAAAAGGCGGCATGGTATTACACGGCAATCTTAGTTGGCAATTATTGCCAGAAATGGGCTCGGTGATGCTGCTTGGCGCATTTATACCTTTAATGCTCTACCCTATTTTAAAATATGTGATAAAACTTTCGGTAGCGAACAGCGCAAGTATCGCCGCCCATTATGGCTCCGTAAGCGCGGGGACATTTGCAGTCGCCCTCGCTTATGCTGAATCGGCGCAGCTAGCAGTAGGTGCTGAAGTAACCCTGTATTTAGTGATGCTAGAGCTTCCCGCGATTATCGTAGGGCTGTTAATTTATCGACGACTTGATAAACAACATAGTGCCGATAATACCTTATCGCTTAAAGCACTCTGGCATGAAACCTTAACCAATAAGAGCGTTATTCTCCTCGTAGGCGGTGTTGTTATTGGTATGATGTATGGCACACAGCAAGGCAGCCAAGTAACTGGATTATTAACCAATAGTTTTAAAGTCGTGCTTGCATTATTTTTACTCGAAATGGGTTTAACGGCAGCGCAAACATTACGCCCTATACCTTGGCATCACTGGAAACTGACACTATTTGCTATAATCAGTCCATTAATATTAGGCGCGATTGGAGTCAGTGTCGGCACTTTATTAGCGCTTGAGTTAGGCTCAATCGTTATCTTGGGGAGTTTAGTGGCCAGTGCATCTTATATTGCAGCGCCTGCCGCTATAAAAGCCGCGATCCCCAAAGCCGATATAGGTCTGGCCATGCTCAGTTCACTAGGCATCACCTTCCCATTTAACGTACTTATCGGAATCGGTTTGTATCATCAACTTGCTGTTGCGATGCAATAAATTAAACAACAGATAAGGGCTATTTAGCCCTTATCTGTCTATAGGTTAAGTAAGCTCGGGCCATTGAATTGACTTACTGTCTTTGCCATTTTTACAGCTAAGTGGATCATTACCTTTATAATTTTTGCATCCCCAAAACTGCCCTTTTGCGCTATTGCGTAATACCATTTCAGCACCGCATTTATCACACGTTGGCACTAGATGGTTACAGGCTGTATTTATACATAATTTAAACCCTGTATAGCGACTGCGAGTCATTGGGCTTTGGCACTGCTCGCACGATTTTTCTTTATGCTCACAACGCGGAAATAACGAACAGCCGTAGAATGGCCCAAAACGACCACTGTGTTTTTTTAATACCCCGCTATCACAGCGCATACAGTTTATATCTGCGATATGTAATTGATCAACATCACTAGTAAATTCATCCAGTTCTATGTCATGTTCAGCAATTAACTCCGAGACAAAACAACTGCTATTGGTCATATCAGCAATGATGTAGGCGCGGTGTTTTGCGCGCGTTAGTGCAACGTAAAATAACCGTCGCTCTTGTGCGTAAGCGAAGTTTTCTGGCGCTGGTAATAAAGCTTCGATAATTGCGGGCGCAACTTTTTCAGATGGAAAACCATGTTTACCCTTTTGTAATCCGATAATAATAACATGATCGGCTTCTTTACCTTTTGAGGCGTGAAAAGACTGCGACTGAATTTTTAACAACGGGTATTTAACACTCATGGTTTTAATATCCGTATTTGTTGGTAGCTGAAACCAAAATCGCGCTAAAAAATACACGGTTGTGGGTTTACATGCCTTGCTGTGTATTGTGCAGAGTATGTCATCAATCGCACCATTTAATAGTTCAGGAATGTCACTGTAATAACTATTTTTATAACCAATAGACGCATTACTACTGCGCCTTAATAACGACACACTAGGATGTGAAACCTGAGTTAAAGAAGTAATCGTTTTATCAAGCTGCGCGGGATTTTTACTAATAAATGCTGAGGCAACTTCACCAATTTTATTATTGAAACGAAACGTAAGATCCAGCGCCGTTTGCGTAGTAAAGCCAAAATACGTTGCAAACTCAGTGGTCAACTTAATATCAGCGCCGCTGAATCGGTAAATTGCTTGCCAATCGTCACCCACTGCAAATACTGAACTACCTTTGTTGCTATCGCGAAGTGCTTTAACCAATCGTGCTCTTGGCTGTGATATATCTTGAAATTCATCAACCATAATATAACGCCAAGGCGATTTAAACTTGCCCGACTCAACATACTCGATTGCCTTGATAATCATATCATCAAAGTCAATTTCACCGCGCTGCTGCAAGTGAGCGTTGTAGTTAGATAAAATTGGTTTTAATAGCGCCAACGCTTGGGTTGTTTGTTTGGCGTCAAGGGAGCGTTTAATGACATCAACTTCATCAGCATCAGTTAAATAAGCCGCCTTATATAAACTCAGCAATTGACTAAATAACGCAGCTAATACGGTGATCCTGCCAGTTTCTTTTAAGCTTTCGAGCAGTGATTCTAAGGGCAATATCTGTGTTTTCACGCTCGCACTTAAAAGCGCTTGTTCAAGTTCGTTTAACAGCTTACCTTGTTTATGTTGCCCATAAGTCAAAGCTATACAGTGAGTGTTATTACTGGCATGAGTGGTATTTTTCCAATCAATTTCGCTATGGTATTGCGCTTTATCAATGTAAGGCGCAGTATTGCCAGCGTCATCGATGCCGTAATATTCAATGTAAATATCGTACTCAGGTAAATAAAAATCAGGCTTGTACTGTCTGCGTTCAATGGTTTTTACGTCAACTTTATAAGGCGCTTCGTATTGATAATCTATGCCGTGATAAAACAGCCAATTAGCTATATATAACTCACCAAAGCTTTTTACCTTGTCGCCTTTTAGGCTACGGATATCGTTATCATTTAAGTAGCTGTAATAATCACCCAATGTTTTAAAATCAAATTCATTTTTTTCAACATAATAGTATTTACTAAAATAATCTAAAACCAGATGACGATACTCGGCACTGTTTTCAATCAATGATTCAAAGCACTGCTGCACCCATTTTGCTTTCACTTTTTCGTCTTCTGCAAATACACTCATAGTCGGTTTAGCACGTTCAACTTGTGAGATAATCGCCAGTCCGACACTATGAAAAGTAGCGGCTTTTATTTTATCGGTGGCGAGCTTATTTTCGATCCGTTGATCCATTTCATCAGCAGCTTTGCGACCATAGGCCAGCAATAAAATATCACTGTAACTTGCCTGCTGACTTTGCACTAAAAACCCCGCCCTGCCAATCATGACACTGGTTTTGCCAGTGCCTGCGCCAGCCAATAACAAGTTATTATCGTCATCAATCACACAAGCACGTCTTTGACTTAGTGTTAATGGATTTGCTTCAACACGGTCAAAAAAAGCGTGGTGTAGGTTAAGTTGCTTAGTAACGTATTTTTGTTGTAGATACTGGGTAAGTGCAGCATCCCAGTTTGCATATTGCTCTAATACGTTTATTTTTTTATCCACTAAAACAAATGCGGGGCTGTTTTTTATCCACGGCAACCAACGTTCATGCTCTTGCTGTGCCAACCGCTGAATATGACTAACATAAGACTGGCGTAAATATCGCTGCTTGACCAGTTTTGTTATTTTATTAAGAAAAGTGTCAAGCTTAGCTTCATTAGCGTTCACCCAATAGCGTTCAAATTCAGCTTGAAATTTACGGTGAGCACCATATGCCAGCAGCGAAAATGTATGATTTTGTTGTGCCGTAACAAAAGAAATCGCTTGACCAAACAAGCCGAAAGCAAACGACGGCGGTGCCTCCAAATCACTCCAACTTATTTGTCTCGTTGAGTTACCTTGGCAAATGGTCAACATATGGTGATCAAACGCCAACATGGCTTTATTAGAAAACATCCTGCCAAACAGGCTAACTGCAATAGAATTCATTACTGCTGAATTCCTAAATCAAAAGAGTGAATTACCGGTATTTTAAGTTAATCAGCTGGATAAGTGTGAAAATAACGGCAATTATTTTAGCGTAGTTTTTCATCTGGATTTAAAAAGAACATTTTCTTCCAGCCTTGGCTTTGCGCGGTCATTAACCATGGGTACGGCAGTAACGATAAAATAGAGTAATGTACGTGAGGTTGTTTACCTGCCGCATTCCCCGTGTCTCCTAAGCTACCAATCACCTCACTGACTGCAACATAGTCTCCTGCACTTACCGAATAACTTTCTAAGTGGGCAAAGTAATGCAGTCGCCACTTAGGCCCAAGTAATGCCACCACTTTACCACCGCGCTTTAGCTCACCTGAATACAGCACCACACCACTTACCGAAGCAACCACTGCCGTGTGTTTTTTGCCAAAAATATCTATCCCTTTGTGTACACCTGATTTACCCCAAGGGCTATACCAAAAGGTATTATGATGCCAATCATTTGCTGTTGCACCTTTGACTGGGATCACTATTTTTTCAGGTATGAGCAGCCCAATAACAAGGACTGTCAAGAATGTTAGTCCCATGTACTTCATCACTTTCATTACAGCTTCCTTGAAATAGTTTAACAGTGAAATAGTTCATTATTGTTTGATACGTGTGCAACCAGCCACTCACACAACTCATGTGTTAAACTATCTTTTTTAAGCTGTAATTGGTCTACCTGCTGCGTTGTAACCGCCGTTAGCCATGCCTCTAGCATTGACTCAAAGCCCCGTTTATATAGTGTTGCTTGCCAATCATTTTGCATCGCGCTCTGCTGTATTCCATTGACCATAGAGGTCATATTGGTTAGCGATTCAAACCGCCACTTTTCATTCAAACCGGTTATTTCAACCACTTCTTCATTACAGCCACTTAATCTATCCATAGCGCCTTGAAATAACCGCCCCTGAAACTCAAAACTAACATGTATTGCTGCCAATAAGCCTTGTGGATCTAGCTGTGAAAACACCTGTAACTGGTTAAGTTGATCAAAACGCTCTACATTTGCAAAATGGCATAAACTATCAACCACATGGATGAAGTCATCAAAAATAAAAGTGCGCGGCTGTGCTGGTAAATTTAAGCGGTTTTTTTGCCATTTAAGATGGCGTATTTGTGGCTTTGCAATATCGGCCATAATTGGTAAAAAGCGACGATTAAAACCTAAAAATAATGGCGTGTTATGTTTAGTTGCTAACGCAATAAGTTCACTTACCTCACTAAAACTATACGCTAATGGCTTATCCACAAACGTAGCGATTTTTTGTTCAAGTGCCTGCTTCGCAAACGTAAAATGAGACTCAGTATTAGTGTGGATCATCACCCCATCGGGCTTACACGCCAGTACCGCTTGGTAATCTGTAAAGCACTTTTGAACCCGATACTGCTTCGCTAACTGCGTTAATGTTGTCAGGTTTCGTGTACAAAAAATAGGATCGATCTGTGCATGTTGCGTGGCAATAGGTAAATATGCTTTTTGTGCTATATCCCCAAGCCCGACTAAAGCGATTGTTAGCTGGTTCATTTTTACTACTGCCTCTTGATGAAAAATAAAAACACAGCATACCAAGTTATTATTTAGATTGATAAAACAACTACAAATTTTAAACAATTTCGCTAAAAAAATGATACCAAAATGACGTAAATAACCGGTTTATTTACCTAACTAAGTGTTCTAAATAAAATGTTGAGTAAATATTCAAATATAACTTTACTTGTGTTCAAAATCGGATTAAATTCGCCGCAAAATTAACCAACCAAAAATAATTGCCAGCTATTAAAACACTCCAACGCAATTATTTATGCCCTTTAAATCGGATTCTTTAATGGTTGAGCTCGCTGCCGGTCATAAACCAAATAACCCACTTGCACCTGTTATTGGTTTGTCTTTTTTTGCTATTGCCTCAGGCTTTTTAATGAGTCTAATTCCTTTATCATTGAGCGCCTTTGGGCTTGATAATGAACTTGCCTCTTGGTTAGCTAGTGTCTTTTATCTTGGCTTATTAATTGGTGCTTTTTTTATTGAGCGTATTGTTGCAAGAGTAGGCCACCGTCATGCTTTTCTGGCATTTCTGGGGTTATTAATTTTCAGTGTTGCAGCACAGCTTATTTTACCTAATGCCAACGTGTGGCTTTTAGCCCGCTTTGTAGCTGGTATCGCCGTAGCTGGGGTATTTGTGGTGGTTGAATCTTGGTTACTAATGACTGACACTGCCAAAGCACGAGCTAAACGATTAGGCCTGTATATGACATCCCTGTACGGTGGCAGCGCCGTTGGCCAACTAGCTATCGATCCGCTTGGCACCAGTGGCCCACTCCCCTATTTGTTTGTTATTGCTCTATTATTTTTAGCGATGTTAGCACCGCTGCTGATTAAATCAGGGCAACCGCAAAGTCAGCACTCGCAAAAGCTACAATTAACTGAGTTAAAAAAGCTCAGTCGCCCAGCAATTTTAGGCTGTTTGGTATCAGGATTAGTACTTGGCCCAATATACGGTTTAATGCCAGTATATATCGCTGCCCAAAGTGAGCAGGCCGCTTTTACTGGCACCTTGATGGCGGTGATTATTTTAGGCGGTATGTTAGTACAGCCGTTGGTGAGTTATTTATCAACACGAATGGCAAAAAGCTTATTAATGGCATTATTTTGTTTATTTGGCGCGATGGGTGTAGTTGGTATTATGCAAGCTGTACACTTCAACGTATTGATGGCCAGTTACTTTATTTTAGGGGCTGCAAGTTTTGCACTCTACCCCATTGCCATCACCTTAGCCTGTGACGCATTGCCAATCGAAAAAATAGTCTCAGCAACGGAAATTATGTTACTGAGTTACAGCTTTGGCTCGGTCTTTGGGCCTTTGCTTGCTGCCAACTTATTTGCTTCAGCTAACGGCATTATGTTGTATTTAGGCGGTTGTTTATTCACCACCTGTATTTATATGCTGATCAAAAGCCTTAAAGGCATCTCCACTGACAATACCCCTGTGGCAGGATAAGCCATAGCCTAATAACGCAAAAACCCCATGCTGAGTTAACAGTATGGGGCTTTAATTCAAGTAATAAGGCCTAATTTATAAAGATAGGTATTCTTTAGCACGAGTAAGGTTATGCGATACCATCGCGCTATCAGCCATTTGTGCAGCTTCATATAAATCTGAAAGACCAGCGGTATCATTTTTAGCCATCATACGTGATACACCGCGATTACTTAATGCAAACGATGTTAATTCACGTAATTTCATTTTTGGGCCTTCGCTTTGTTTTAGCAACGCAATCGCTTTAGTACACATTGTTTCTGCTTGCGCGTAATTTTTTGATTTAACGTTTAGTGCGCAATTATTAAATGATTGTTCAACTGGCTGTGGCGCTGTTGCTGTCTCAATAACCATTAATTTGTAATCACTTTGATCAGCCAGAGCAACAGCTGAACATGTTAATAGTGAGCTAAGAGCAATAGTTTTGATAAGTGTACGTTTCATGATTATATTCCTATTTGATTATTTGCCTAAATCGTGTCGTATCTGGTGCCGACAATTGAACTTTAGAGTGTTAGCTCAATTTCAACAAACGATAAAAATAAACCTAATAGGTGAAGAAAATTAACTTATAGACTTTAGTCTAATAAAACAGCTTCCTCGCTCTGTTAATATTAATTGCATTAAATTATTGACCTTATAGCTTCACGAAAATAACTCAATAACAGGGCAAAAATTATGACGTATAGTTGTTCTCTGCAATTGCTCTTGCATTGCTCTACCTTTTGCCTCCATGAATTTACTTTAACGCAATTAGTGAGCTATTTGATCAGCAAGAATGCCCATATTTTTAATAGATATACTATAGCTGCTTGAATAGCTAAATCGCGCAATTTTGTTCAAGTTTTTATATTTCAATCTGCTTATACTCAAGCAATAGGTGATTAGCGAAGAGTGCGAAGCAAATGAATCAATTTCAGTACATCAACGATAAAACATTAAACCAGTTTACTTTGCTTGATGCGAAGATGACCGACTTTAGCTACTCAAAACATGCCCATGAAGAGTACTCACTGGGTGTTACCTTAAAAGGTCGGCAAGATTTTTTTAGTCAAAGAGCCTTTCACAAAAGTCCAACTGGCGGAGTAATAGTATTTAACCCAGAAGACGTTCACGATGGTCACTCAGGTTTAACAGAACATCTTGAATACGTTATGCTCTATGTACACCCAAATGAATTTGAACCAATGTTTAAAGCATTGGGTTACACCAAACATGCAACGCCAAGAGTCGCTACACCTTTGCTGGCAGACCCACAATTAGCACAGCAGATTTTAGCGCTCAAACAACTTATCAGTGGTAACAATTACACAACCATTGATACCGAAAACACGCTGTTTAATATTGCTCATTCAATCATCAAACAGACAGGCTGCGCCATAGAGCCGCTGGGGCTCAGTTCAAGAAAAGACACTTTATTACTTAAAGCAAAAGACTACATTATGGCGAACTTAGGTCATGACATCTCAATTGATGATATCGCTGGTGTCGCTACTATGTCGAAATATCATTTCATTAGGCTGTTTAATAAGCAGTTTGGCCTAACGCCTTATCAATATGTGGTGAACTGTCGGATAAATATGGCCCGAAAATATATCGAATCAGGCGCACGAGCATCTCAGGTCGCATTAGATTCGGGCTTTGCCGATAACAGCCATTTAAATCGCCATTTCAAGCGTATTTATGGTTTAACTCCTAAACAATACCAATTACAACTTTCGCTCTAAACAATAAGGGATCAAAATGTTAGAAATATTCGCTTATGCAATAGGTATAATGTACACCCCTGGACCCATCAATCTGCTCGGTTTACAAAGTGGCATCAATAATAAAACCACGGCACATTTAGGCTTTTTCTCAGGTGTAGCCACCGCGATGCTAATCTTATTTATATTACTAGGCTATGTGGGTATAGAGTTGATCCCGGCGAAAATATTACCAGTTTTAAGCTTTGCAGGTTGTTTATATATACTATATATCGCGGTTAGAATTGCTAAAACACAGGTCAATTTTAACAATCAAAAAACCACTACAAAATCGCTATCATTTAGTAACGGCTTATGGATGCAGCTACTTAATCCCAAAGCACTGGCTGCGACATTACCCATCACCACCATTCAATTTCCAGCAGCGGATATATCAGGCATGGCAGTCATCGTTTGGTCATGTATCCTCGCATTACTAGCGTTTGGCGCTCCTGCGAGTTACTCATTAGCTGGCCATGCTATTGGTAAACATATGACAAACTCAAAATACTTTAAAATAATTAACTTAGTCATGGCTGTTTTGCTGGTCGTGGTTGCCATTGATATAGCCCTCACACACGTATTAGTACAGTAATTATGATTATTACTTCACTCAGTATGAGTGAAGTAAACAGTTAACTATCCTGCTTGAATCTCTACCTGCTTAATCTAAACCTTTTGATGAACGCACCACTGAATTCTAGCTGTTAAAAATAACATCTTGAAGATTACTTTCTGATAATTTCACATTTTTAACACTACAACCTTGCAACTACACCTTTAAGAGTAAGCATAACGGTTATTAAAAACCACATAAATGTAATATAATACTATATGATTACTTTAGCTCCTCTGCTAATCTACAAAGGAAATTAGTTTTTCTATATCAACCTGAACTCTGGTTAACATTTTAACTAACAGTTTGTTCTTATTTTACAAACTTATATTTCACCTTTCCATCCATAGACTTCCAGTGATAATAAAACGAATTTAAGATATAAGTATTTGATTATTAAATAAATCGAACGCTGGAAATAGCTGCTGGAAATAGATTTATTATCCACAGTTCAAATTATATTAATGGTTCATATTGTGTTCTTTACAGCGTCCCAGTCTTCACTGTTAAGAATATAATATGCTTAACCCCAACTAGAAGGTGTGATTATCAATGTTCAAAAATTTAAACTTAGGGAAAAAAATAGGTGTTGGCTTTGCAACGGTACTTTGTTTGTTATTAGTCGTTGTTGGCATCAGCATGAAAGCATTACAAAAAGCCAGCACAGAAACAGATGAATACCAAAAAATAACGCAAGTCACTACTCTAGCAGGTAGAATTCAGGCCAATATGCTGATGATGCGAATGTCAGCCTCTAAATTTCTGCGCAATAAGGATTCCGAGTCAGTAAAAAGCTTTAAAGAGCGCTTTAATGCCACAATGCAATTTACTACAGATAGTAAAAACGATATCAGCGACCCCAAAATGAATGCTGTAATTGACCAAATATTACAGTTGATAAAAGAATATAATCAGGCGTTTGAGAGCGTTGTAGTATTAATGGATGATATACAAAAAAAACGTATACCAGCCCTTGGTAAATACGGCGAAGAAATGCGCCGTGAATTAGATTCAATTACCGACACGGCGTTTACTGATAACAGCCTGACCTCTTCGTATCAGGGCGCAAATGCACTAAGTTCAATGCTAACTGGCCGTATTTTTGTACTTAAGTTTATTGAGTCGGTTAACAACAAGGACTACCAAGCTGCAATGAACTTTTTAGTCAACGATCTAAAAGGCGAGTTAGACACGCTCGATAGCAATCTACAAAATCCGCAAAGAAGAGCATCTCTTAAAAAAGCGATGCAAAGCTATAACTCATATATTAATCACCTTAAAGAGCTTAATGAGCTGTTAATTAAGCAAAACGATATTTCTAAAAAGACTTTAGACATGATTGGCCCAAAAGTCGCGAATCTAATTGAAGACATTAAGTTGGAAATGCTGAGTAAGCAAACCGCTCTTGGCACTGAATTAAAAGAGGCTATTAGTTATAGCTTTTATTTTTTATTATCAATATCGCTACTCGCTATTGTTATCGGTATTGCAGCTGCAATGATGTTATCCCGCATTATTACCAAGCCAATTCATGAAGCAGTAGCAGCTGCAAATCAGCTAGCAAAAGGTCAACTTAATATAAATATACAAAACACTGCAAACGACGAAACTGGCTTGCTACTTAATGCTATTACCAATACAGCAAACAATTTAAAAGCAATGATCTCTACAATTACAAATGCAAGTAAAGAGCTTGAGTCTGCTTCACAAGAGCTTGCTGCGGTAACAGATCAAACCTCGCAAGGGATCCGCAATCAAGAATCTGAAACAGATATGGTTGCAACCGCTATGAATGAGATGACCATAACTGTGCGTGATGTAGCTAATAACGCAGCTCAAGCAGCCGATGCAGCAAATACTGCAAGTAACGAAGCCGTATTGGGTTACCAAGTTGTCAAAGAAACTATTTCCTCAATAAATAAACTTTCAAGTAATATTAATGATTCATCGTCCGAGTTAAGCGGTGTGCAACAATCTGTTGAGAGCATTAGCACGATATTAGATGTGATCAAAGCGATTGCCGAGCAAACTAACTTATTAGCCTTAAATGCTGCTATTGAAGCTGCCAGAGCTGGTGAGCAAGGTAGAGGCTTTGCAGTTGTTGCCGATGAAGTTCGTTCACTAGCATCTAGAACGCAAAATTCAACGGGTGAAATACATAATATAATCAAACAACTACAAACTGGCACAAATAGCACAGTGGCAACAATGGGTATAGGTAAAGAAAATGCCTTAGTATGTGTTACTCAATCTGAAAAAGCCAGTGCAGCACTTGAGTCAATTACAAATAGTATTTCAATCATAAACGACATGAATATACAAATAGCTAGCGCCGCAGAGCAACAAAGCTCTGTCGCCGAAAGCATTAATCAAAATGTTGTCAATGTGAAAACTATTTCTCAAGAAAACTCAGTTGCAGCAAGTCAAACTAAGAGTTCGAGTGAGGATATCGCCCGTTTAGCAACGCAATTAAATCAATTGATCGTTAAATTTACTGTTTAATGTCATTTTTATATGTAACTGTGTGGTGAAGATTAATTACCGCACAGTTACAGTGCCAGCCAAAATGACTTGTAGAGCTCCATAACCCTTTACCAAATATATAGTTAGCTTGAGCTTTGGTTTAAATATTTAATAACATGTTGATTAAAAATCAATATTCGTTTTACTCTCCAGCCAGAGATAGATTTATCATCAACAGATCAGAATAATTAATGCTTGCTGTGGTCATACTGAATAAGCTAGATTACGCGCTTTTTAAACTATACTTGAGGGACTATTAAGCAGTGAGGAACTTTATGTCGGTATTCAACTGGTACAATGCGTCAATAAAGCAAAAAATTGGTGGATTATTTGTTTTTTTATTAACGTTTTTGTTTTGTGTTATTGTTTTTTCGGCCTATAAAGTAAATCAAATAGAGCGTGAAATGCGCGTAGTGGCTTTTCTGGATATTCCGTTAAGTCAGTTAATGCAACAAGTGGAATTCATAGAGCTTGAACAACACCTGCAATTTGAGCAATTTCAACTAAAAAACAAAATTGATGATAAGCCGCTCAACCCACATCAACAATTTGCTTTTGAAAAACAAAAAATAAAACAATTGCTCGATAAAGCGGTAGCAATGATTAATCACTCATTAGCATTAAAAGAAGTCATATTACAGCCTGAAGCACATCAAAAAGTGGCCACCACAATTGAAAACTATACGCAAAAAAGTGACGAGTTCGAAAACTATTTAGAAAATGTTTACCAACAAAATCAACTTACTGAGCAAGCGCGGTTGCAAGTCGAAACAATGGCAACTGAGCTAGAAAGTGCAGAAAAGCAAATAATAGCGCAATTAAATAAATTAACCTCTGATGATGCGTATTACACAGATCAGCACGAAAAAGACTTTCTATTTGTCAGCAGCTTACTCGGTATATGCGCCATCATCCTAGGCTTGCTGTTAACGACCTTTATTATTCAAATTATTTTACGTCGTATTCAACGCATCCAATCTAATATCGAAACGTTAAACTCTTCTGTTGAACACCATGAGTTACCCTTGGAACTTCAAAAAAAGATCAAAACTAAAGATGAGCTTGCAGCATTAGAACACGATATAAAAATTGTTATATCACGTTTGAATCAGGAAATGACTAGCCGTGAGGAAATTGAAAAACAATTAATAATATTAGCAACCCAAGATCGCTTAACCGGTGTATTTAACCGACACAAGTGGGAAGAACAAATAGAAAACCAGATCAATATGGCAGCACGAAGCGAATATCTATTTGCTTTAATAATATTGGATATTGATCACTTTAAACAAGTTAACGACCAATATGGCCATCAAATAGGTGATAAGTTATTAAAACATCTAGCTACACAATTACAGCAACAAATACATGCCATGGATATGCTGTTTCGTATCGGTGGCGAAGAGTTTGCTATTATCTCTCCTATTCAAGATAAGCAACAAGCCCACCAACTTGCAGAGCGATTACGAGTGTATATTAGCGAATTAGATGAAGTGAGCTTACCTAAAGTGACCGCAAGCTTTGGGGTAACATGTTATCAGGCAGATGACTCGAGTTCAGTTATTTTTAATCGCGCAGATAAAGCACTCTATGAGGCAAAAGCACAAGGTCGTAATTGTATCGTAGTCGCTTAACTTGTATTGGCTGTATTAGTTCAGAGCAAATTTATATATTTAGGCTGGCTTTACACACATGTAAATACCTATGTTGATACTGTTAACTGGCAAACTCAATACAATATTCTGCCGGCTCTATTTGTACTTGAGTTACATACAAATCATTGGGTAGCTGCACATTATTAGCCATATCAGCTGAATTAAGCGCGTTGAGGTTAGCCATTAACGCTTGCCGCTTTTCGACCCACTCACTAGGAAAGCACGGATTATCAATAAAATGTGATACTGCTCTGAACTCAAAATAGATCGTTCTACGTATAGCTGAACCTTTCTGTCTTCCTGATGCATGAACCGTGTTTACATGGTGAATTACCACATCCCCTGCATTGGCCGTAATATCCACACTTTGTAATTGTGCAATGGATAGCTGGCGCTTTAAATCACACACACTTGCTTGGCTACAATGAGACTGCGGGATCACTGTTAACGCCCCTTGCTGCGCTATTGCATCATCTAAATACACCCCCACGGTAAAAATAGGCTCTTGAGTTCTCACCGCCATATCGCGGTGCCAATCAAATCCGCGTGCATCTAATGAATTTTTTATCACAAGTGACTCATAGCTAGGTAAAACAGCTTCGCCGATAATCGCTTCAACGTAACTCATTAGTTTGGTTTGCGCTAGCAGATGAGCAAATTGTGGCTGAAATTGAAAAAGCTCATTAACGCGATACACAAAAGGCTCATCTGCAGTTTGCATAACAGCAATATTATCAAATGGTAAACCGGCTACATAGTGTGACTGTGCTTGAGCAACCAGCTCATCACAAAAGTGCTGCAGTTTTGTGATTACACTTGGTTTAAGTACTTGTTTAATTTTTACAAAACCCTGCTGCTTAAACCGTTCAACCACTAAATTGGTTTGCATATTTAATATCTCCTTTTAATATACAGGTACTTAAATTTGTAGTCCGGCGCTATTAATAACTAAACAGGCTGTATTTCACTTGCCCAACAGTTCAGAAAAGTAATAAAAAAGCATACTAACCTTGCTCAAATCTAGCTAGCACATATTCGATGAATAATCTGACGCGCAATGGTATATGGTCACGCTCCCGATATAACATAAATAAAGTGCGTGCCTTGCTTTGCCAATCAGGCAAAACATGCTGAAGCTCACCTTGAGCTATCATTGGTAATGCATAATAGTCAGGAATATAACCAATCCCCAAGCCTTTTTTAACCGCGTGTGTGAGCATTTGAATTTCATCAAGCTCTAAACGAATGCCCTTACTGGGTTGAAAATCATAAGTATCATCATTTTGTTTATTTACTAACTGCCAAATAGACATCGGCTGGCAAATCACAGCGCTTTTTGCACATAAATCAGTGGGATGCTTAACACTGTGGGTCACCGTCTGCGAATTACTGCACAAAATAAAGTGAATATCTTTAAGTGGCCTCGCAATCCAATTGTCAACCACCGTATTACCCACCCTAAACACCACATCCATTGCTTGCGCTTCAATATCAATTAAAGTATTCGAGAGCCTAATATCTAGTTGGATCTCAGGATATTGCAGTAAAAAATCATAAAAAATATCCCTTAAAAATTGCGAGCCGGCATTAATAGGTGCACTGATTATGATCTTACCTTTCGGTTGATTCTTCTCGATATGAAGATCATCATTAATGCCATCTAACTCAGCAAACAATGCACTCGAACGTTGGTAATACAGCTCCCCCATATGGGTCAGCGATACGCGATGAGCATCACGGTTTAACAATCTAAGCTGTAAATCATCTTCAAGTTGTCGAATACGACGGCTCAATGTTGATAAAGGCACTGATAAAGCCAGTGCAGCATCTTTAAAACTTTTTAAATGGGCAACAATACAAAAATAGCGTAAATCGTCTAGTGAATATCTATATTTCATTTTTGGAATCTACTCTCTTATTTTTGCTTGTTTATCCACATTATGGAAAGTAATACACTTGCCGCAACTTTTCAACATCTCTGGATTGCTGATGAACTTCTCAGCCAACACAAAAGCTATTTTACTCCTGTTATTATGTGCATTTTTTTGGGGAAGTTGTTTTCCTATTGGTAAACATGCATTAAATCAAGTACACGCACTGACTTTAGTATTTTGGCGCTTTAGTATTGCCGCAATCTGCTTGGCTATCTACTTAAAAATAATTAACAGTACAAAACCAAGTTTAACGTTCAACCAATGGGCTTGGGTGATTATTGTTAGTGCTGTTGGCGTAGGTGGCTTAAACCTCGGTTTATTTACCGGGCTGGAACATACCAGTGCCGCAAACGGCTCTTTAATAATGGCGCTGAGCCCACTTGCAACCTCATTAATAAGCTCAGTTGCAAAGCGCTCAATGCCTACTGCAGCACAATGTTTTAGCTTAATCGTTAGCCTATCAGGTGTATTATTAGTTATCACCAATGGCGACTTAGCCGTGCTTTTGAATATGCAAATCAATGCCGGCGACAAAATGATCTTTTTAGGTATGTTAGCTTGGAGTTCATACACTTACTTTAGCCAAGGTATCAATCAGTACATGCCTGTATTGCCTTATACTTTTGTTAGTATGCTAAGTGGTGCAACAATCATTGGCTTAATGTGTTTAGTGACCGCCAATGTACACCCGCTTAGCGAACTCAGTAATAGCTCAATGGTAGGTATTATCGATGTTATTTATATTGGCTTATTTGGAACTGTTGCCGGCTATCTTCTGTGGCTTAATGGCATACGCCAACTTGGCTCAGCGAATGCATCGTTATTCTTTAACTTCGTTCCGGTATTTGCCATGTTAACAGCATTTTTGATGGGCCAACCAATTACAGAACTACAATTAATTGGCATTATTGTTGTGATCATCGGCTTATTACTGCCACGAATTGTTACCCCAAAACGCATTCCTGAACCTTGTAAATAACAAGTAATACAGCACCAGCTCATGATATATAGCGATGGGTTACCTACAACTCTATCGCTATTTAACCGCGTATTATTTTAGGATAAACAAGTAAGTGTGGCAGTTACTCTTTAAATAGAAAGAGTTACAATAATGCATTAGCAGCACACATAAACACCAAAGAGCAAAAAAATGAAAAATAACGACACCTTTAAAACTATCGCCACCTTAATTTTTAAGCAGCTTTATCAGCAGTTTCCAACACCAGTCAATTTAGATCCGAAAGCTATTATAGAAAGTGCATCAGCAGAGCAAATCGAATCAGTTAAAGGCACAATTGCGTTTCTTAACTACGAAGGCTATATTTTTGCTACCCCAAGCGCGACTTTTTTATTAACTGAAAAAGGCTTTGATCACGCTTTATGTCCAAAGTTTTAAATATTAAATCAATACGTTAGCCTATAGTTTACTAAGGCTAATCACATAAAAAAGCCCTAGTTGACTAGGGCTATTAAATACAATTTACTGTTCTACTTTGTTTTTTTATCTTTATCTAAACGCTTTTGTAAGCTCAATGCTGCATCCGCTGCAAGTATGCGCATAAACTCAGAGCCATTGCTTTGCTCGCCCTGCCCGGCACCTATTACAATTTCAGGCACTAAACGACTATTACCTAAACTGGTGAATAAAGCAGTTTGAATTTTAACTTCAGCTTTTAGTGTTTCATCAAACACATACTTAGGATCAAGGGCTGCCGATTTAGCCCGTTGACGCGCTTCGGCAAGTACATCCATCCCCATCGCTTCTAAGCGCTGCTGTTTTAAGATCTCTGCTTGCTCTTTAGCCAATTCAGCTTTCACCGCTACGCGTTGCTGCGCAGAAATAATTGCATTCGCTTTTACTCGTTCAGCATCAATTTGTTCTTTGATTTTTAACTTTTCTGATTCTGCGCGCTGTTTAGCAATCGCTTGTTCACCTAGAGCAACTTCAGTACGGGCTTGTTGTTCAGCTTTTTTTAAATTCTGTCTTGCTAAAGCTTCATCAGCAGCCGCTTGCTTTTGTGCCTCAAGTCTTGCATTAACCTTACTTTCATAGTCAATATCAATAATACTGGCGTCAACCACTGTAATACCATACGCACCTAAAATAGGCGCATTACGTAATGCATTACCTTCTGAATCCTTTTTGATATTGATCGTGACACGTTGCTGTTTACTCAAATTATTTAGCTCATCCGTTTTATCACGTTCACCGCTACTAATAATTTGTTCAGTCACAAAAATACCATTAGTAAGTTGATCTGCAAAATCTTGGCTTAATTGACCATTACCACCAGAATAATGCTGCTCTACAGACATCATCCGCGCAGATGCCTTTACATTTTCAGTGGTAGCGCGCATTAATAAGTTTGAGATCAAGGTTTCTTGCGAACCAAACTCTTCATGGATCTTAAGTAATCCACGTAAAGAACCAGATTCACCAGCAGGCACATTACCAGGTAACCTAAATCGCGACACCCCTCTTGCACCGCCTGTTGTTGTATCTAAAAATCGAATCGGAATTAGCGGCACAATGGCGCTTGCTGTAGCACTACTGTCGCCAGTAAAGTTAATTGAAATAACTTTTTTATAAGCAGATGTAGAACCAAAAGCTTTTAAATAAGGTCCAGCCTGATCGATAACAGTTAAGTTACCCGTAAATGCCGATTGATGAACTAAACGTTCATCAGCTTCATTCCATGAAATAACTTGCGACATAAGCGTAGCAATTACAGCTAATACTATAAAAATAGCACTCACTAAAATAACATTACGACGACCAAATCGACTTATAAAAGAACTCTTATTGCCTTGAGGGGTTACAGCTTGCTGACTATCCATTTTTATTACTCTCCATATCTAATTTTTTCTTAACAAAGTAAATAATTTCTTGCTCACTTAGTTGCCCGCAAAAACTACCAGAGCGATGCAACTCGATGAAAGTTGTTAAAATATCTTCTTTGCTTTTAAGCACTTCATTTTCGGTTTCTTGGGTTTTATTCTTTTCTGTTAGCTGGGTAATTAACTCATCTACAATCGTGTCTTTATCAAATAACACATTGTATTCTTTAGATTTATTAATCCTATTTTTATGCATGTTACTGTAAATCATATACAAAGCAGCGCACAAAATAATGATGAGTATCGTTATCCCAATAAGGTAAAAAATCATAAAATCTACTTATATTGTTTTAATATTGGGGGGTTGGTAATAAGTGTAAAAATGGTTTACACCTGTTAAGCCGAGTATTATACAAGGTAACAGGAACAAAATGCAGGTTTTAAAATACCAAGAAGAAATATAATTTCTCTAATTGTATAAGTAATAACATATAAGTGAGTTTTACGGTTGGCTCAGAAGAGAAACACTTTAAAAAACAAAAAACCACGTTGGCTTAGCCTAACGTGGTTTTGTCTTTAATCGTTTATAAAAACAATTATAAAGAAAGGTATTCTTTAGCGCGCGTCAGGTTATGAGACACCATTTCGCTATCCGCGATTTGTGCGGCTTCGTATAAATCAGAAAGACCAGCCGTATCATTTTTTGCCAACATGCGGGACACGCCACGGTTGCTTAAAGCAAATGATGTTAGCGCGCGAACTTTCATACGTGGACCATTACTTTGCTTTAGCAATGCAATTGCTTTGGTACAAATTTCATCTGCTTGTGCATAATTTTTTGATTTCACATTTAATGCGCAGTTATTAAATGATTGTTCTACTGGCTGAGACGCTGCCGCATTATCAATAATCATTAATTTGTAATCACTTTGATCAGCCATAACAGCCGCTGAGCAAGTAAATAATGAGCCAAGTGCGATGGTTTTGATTAGTGAACGTTTCATGATTATATTCCTATTTGGTTTGAGTCGTGTCATATCGTCTGGGTTGCCGACAACTGAACTTTAGAGTGTTGGCTCAATTTCGACAAACGATAAAACTAAACCCGACAGGTGAAGAAAATTAACTTATAGACTTTAGTCTAATAAACGAACTGATATTCTATTTATTAACGGCATTAAATTGTTCATATACGCCTGACAATGAAATATTACTGGACTTGTACGTAATCGCTATTAGTATTGAATATAAGATAAGTTGTGGACTTTATATTTAGTTTCAGCAACTTAATTATAAAAATAATAATTCTCTTGTTATTTTCAAAGTTGAAATCCTCAACTTGGCTAAACGAGCCTCTGATTGCCGAGTCCCAATTATATAAATTAGCTGCAAACATGCTTTTAAGCTCTTTCTAGTCGTAACAATCTGAAAATAAGCAATTGATGATGAATTCCATCTGAGCAATAGGAAAGCTTTAAAGTATAGAACATGATAAAAAGGTAAAAAACATTCGTGGCTAAAGCACACTCCTACTTATAGGGCCAAAAAGCTCAACAACAATTTAAATATTGCTTTTAATTTAGAGCACTGATTTATAAAAGCTTTAACGCTGATACTCGCCCTTGTTTTCTCGACCAAAAAATACGCCAGCAAGCTTAACGCCTACGATAATGCTCTTGTAGCTCGCAGTAAAATTTTTTCGGGCTAAAACTCAACCTACAATTGAATGTATTCATAGTTATGAGTTTTTAAGCAGGCTTTTCTTTTAATGATTAATTAGGTTTCGCAACACTTAAGACAAGCTACCCGAGAATAGTATGATTACCATCATTTCATCATCCAAACCTATAAACTCCCTCGCCTGTATGCCATAATCTAAATAATTCATGAATTTAGTAACTTGGCGGTATTGCAACCGCTTCAAGCTAACTTAAAGGGTTTTTAAATGGCTTATCAAGAGCAAAATCAAGCAACTATTTATTGGCACGATTATGAGACCTGGGGGGCGAGTCCGCAAAAGGATAAGCCGAGCCAGTTTGCGGGTGTTCGTACTGATCTTGATTTAAACATTATTGGTGAGCCGTTGATTGAATATTGCAAACCTGTGGCTGATTATTTACCGCACCCTGAGGCATGTTTGATCACCGGTATTACTCCGCAAGTGGCGATGCAAAAAGGTTTAGTTGAGGCTGACTTTATTGCCAAAATTCATGCTGAGTTTAGTGTGCCGAATACCTGCGTGGCCGGTTATAACAGCATTCGTTTTGATGATGAAGTAAGCCGTTATAGCTTTTACCGTAACTTTTACGACCCTTACGAACGCGAATACAAAAACAATAACAGCCGCTGGGATATTATAGATTTAGTGCGTGCTTGTTATGCGCTGCGCCCTGAAGGTATTGAATGGCCGTTAAAAGAAGATGGCAGCCCAAGCTTTAAGTTGGAGCATTTAACGGTTGCCAATGGTATTGAACACGCTGCGGCGCATGATGCGTTATCTGATGTAACCGCGACGATTGCTTTGGCTAAACTAATAAAAGAAAAACAGCCAAAACTGTATAACTTCTTTTTTAGTTTGCGCGGTAAAAAAGCCTTAGCTGAGTTAGTTGATGTATTTAATATGACGCCGCTGGTGCATACTTCATCACGTATTCCTGCTACCCAAGGCTGTACCAGTTGGATTGCGCCAATGAGCTTTCATCCGACTAATAAAAATGCAGTAGTGTGTTTTAACTTAACCGAAGATCCAAAGGTATTACTCGATTTATCAATTGAAGAGTTGCGCACCCGCCTTTATACCAAGCGCAGTGAGCTTGCCGATGATGAACTGCCTGTTGGTTTAAAATTGGTACATTTAAATAAATGCCCTATTTTAGCGCCTGCTAAAACTTTATTACCTGAAAACGCCGCCCGTTTAGGCATTGACCGCGAGCAGTGTTTAAAAAATCTTGCGATTTTAAAAGCCAACCCAAGTCTTCGCGATAAAGTCACTGAAGTATTTAACGATAAGCCCGATTACGGTAAAACCACCAATACTGATTACATGTTATACGACGGCTTCACCAGTCATGCTGATAAAGCTAAATTTGCCATTATCCGTGATGCCAGCCCTGAGCAATTAGCGGGTATGAAGTTGGATTTTGAAGATAAAAAGTTTGATAACTTATTGTTTAAATACCGTGCCCGTAACTGGCCGCAATCACTTAATCAAGATGAACTTGATCAGTGGCGTCAATATTGCCAAAACAAATTAATGCATGGTGAAGATCAACCATCGATCAGCGCACAAGATTTTATGGTTACGCTAGAAAATCTTGCCCATGAACATGACGATAATGAAAAAAATCTAACTATTCTAAAAGCGCTTTATAACTACGCGCAAAGTATGTAGTTTGCAGAGATTTAAAGCCGCGAGCAGAGTTTTCGCGGCTTTTTGCTTTAAAATTCAAACTCTAGGGCAAGGCGAAAACTGTGATCTTTACCTTGTTGGCTCAGCTCGGTCACAAATCCTGCTTCCCACTTTAGTTGTCGCTTCGCTGAAAATCGATGCAGCCCAATAAAACCAGGGCCAATACCAAAGAAGTCTTCTCCGGCGTATAGCTCTAATGCAGGCTGAAACTCAGAGCGAAAACGATAGCGATACTGCGCGCGAAACTCAGTTTCCCATTCGTTTTTAATATCACCGCCCCACTCGTAGACTAAAAATGCATTCATGGTGAGGCTAGTCCGACCAAATTCTTTTTCCCATAAAAAGCCAGTTGTGGCTTCATAACTATCTTTGCCTTCTTGCTTTTCAAGTTCAAATAAGGCGCCCCAATCAGCCCATAGCCGCCCTTGCTCAACCAACTGCCAACGCAGTTCTAGTTCGTAGGCTGAGAAACCAAAGTTACCGTCGTCATCGCGTTCTCCAACTGCATAACCTTCCAAACTCATGGTGTCGTTGAACGAGCCACCTAAGCCAATTCGTTGGGCTAAAATATTGCCCTTATCTGTTTGATGAGAGATCAAACGCCATTCAAATTCGCGCTCAAATGGTAATACGTAAGGGTGGTAAACTTTATCTACGACTATTCCATCGGCTCGCACATTAAACGATGCCATGAACAAAAGCGAAGTTAAACACCACGCGAGAATAAATCTCATGATGGCTCCTTTTGAGAAAATTGCCGAGTAAATACTATGCTGGTGCCAATAAAGGCTAAAACCGCCACTAGATAAAGCCATAATGCAGTTTTGCTTGGCGTTGCTTCATAGCCGACTAAGGCTTTGAGTACACGGCCTAACTCTGAGTTTTCGACTAGCACTGCACGCCAATCAAAGTAGTTGGACGTAATATTGATCAAGTCAATTTGGCTGGCCAGATCTAATACTATCAGTAATTTTGCCGAGGCATTAAAAGCCAAAAACAACATCAGTGGATACACACCAAATCGTGCTCTAACACTATGCAGTAAAAATAATAGCAACACACCAAAACTACCACAGATCCCTATTCCCAAAGATGTCCCTATAAGCAAAGGTTTTGATGTGTCGGTGTTATGCCAAAAACCAACCAGATAAATAAAATAGTGACTCAAATACAGCGCCATAACCGCAACTATTGCAAGCAATGCGAATAAACGCTGCTGTTTACAACTTATTAGTGATGCAACATACACAATGACACACAATAGCATTTGACTAAACTCAAGGCCGCGATGATCAAATAACTGGCTCAACCAAGCGGCACTTTGTACATAAATAATACTACAAAGCAGCCCAACAAAAGCGGTCACTATCAGCACACGCTGGTTTAGCTTTAGCAATGACTGTAACAGCACGAGTAAAATCACGACTGGTAACAGCTGATTTATACTCATCAATAAACTAGTTATCAGCATCAGTCTTTCCTTCTACTAATACTGCACCACGGGCTGTGTTAGGTGAAAACTCACCAAAAAACTCATAACGCCCAGGGCTCAGTGGCCCGATATAAATCACACTACTACGATTTGGATACAGCACTTTCTCTCGATTTAAATCAAAGCTGTCAAACTCTTCTGGCGTACTATCTTGATTTTCAATTAAAAGTTTTAGTTTAGTATTGGCCGGAACAATGATCTCCGCTGGATAAAAAAGGTGATCTTTTAAAATTAATTTATATTCTTTAGCAAAACACGAAAACGGTAATACGCTAAATAGCAGCAGGCTGATAAACCCTAACCAGTTATTCACTCTCTGCTCCTTGCATAAATTCTACTCGTACTTGTAAGCCGCCTAATTCACTGTCGGCTAAAGAAATACTTGCATCATAAATTGTTACTATATGTTCAACTATCGCCATACCTAATCCGGCACCTTGCTCTCCAGAGGGGTGTTTATCACCTCCAACACGGTAAAAACGGTTAAAAATTCGTGCTTTATGGGCATCATCAATGCCAGGACCTGAGTCATCAATCTGCCAACCATACTCACCTTGTTGATTATTTAAGCGGATCACTATATTGCCACCACTGGGCGTATATTTTATGGCGTTACTTAATAAATTACTAAATAAGGTTGCCAAGGTAAATTGGTCACCATTAATAACATAATCATCGCCTTCAATACTGATCATATGTTGTTTTGCATCAAGTCGTTCGTATAGCTGTGCAACCACTTGTTGACTGACCTCTAGCACTGAAATTGGGCTAAATTGTGCCTGCCATTGCTCTGGATAGGTGCGTCCCAAAATCAACATTTGCTCAACAATATTACTAAGTTTATCGATACCTTGCGCCATTGCATCAAGTTCCAAGCAACCGTCACCTTGTGCGCGTAGATTATGAACATTTATTTTTAAACTACTCAACGGGGTGCGTAATTCGTGGGCAGCATCTGAGGCAAAAAAGCGTTCTCTTAAGTAGGCACTTTCTACACGTTTAAACAGATCATTTAACCGTGAGATCACCGGTTTAATTTCGTATTCGCTCACTTGCCAATTAATGGCAGTAAAGTCATTGGCTTGTCGCGTTTTTAATAATGTTGAAAGGCGTGTTAAGGGCCTTAATCCTTGTTTGACAAATAGACTGATCAACACCGCAAGCAGTGGCACACTCCAAAGCAAAGGTGTCATTGCTGACAAAATCATGGTCTCGCTAAGGGCATAGCGTTTACTCAGCGGCTCTGCCACCAGCACTTGTTTTGTCTGCATGGTTAATCTGAATACTCGCATCCGCTGTCCGGCTAAGTTTTCAACACTAAATCCATTCAGGCTTGGTTTTTGCGCCAGTTCAGCTAATGATTTAGACGCGCTAAGCAAATTGTTATCTTGCCAAATTTGAAACAGTAATCGAGTTAGATCACTTCTTAACACTGGCTTGTCGCTGTGTATAGGTTGCTCGATCAGTACATGAGCAATGGTTTGCAATTCGTTATCAAGTAGCAGCTCGGCCTGGCTCATACTTTCGCGGTAGCCTTTGCTGAATGCCAAAAAGCAAGTCAGGATCACCGTTGATAAAATAATCAGCGTTAATCTGCGTTTAATTGACACTAACGTTTACCTACCACATAACCTATGCCACGTAAGGTTTTAATTAGATCTTTAGGGAGCTTTTTACGTAGATGATGAATATGCACCTCAATAGTATTTGAACCTACTTCTTCGCCCCATTCATATAGTTTGCTCTCTAATTGTTGTTTGGACAATACGCGCCCTTGATTTTCAAAAAGCGCTTTTAGTAACATAAACTCTTTACGCGGCAGGTTTACCGGTTGCTGATCAAGTGTGACTGTAAAAGCGGAGGTATCCATTTCTACATTTGCTACATTAATAGTACTTGATTGCGCATGAGTTACGCGCCGACTAGCGACTCTTAAACGGGCAAATAATTCAGCAGGATCGAATGGCTTAGCTAAATAATCATCAGCACCTAAATCTAGCCCTTGTACTTTGTCGTCAATACTACCGCGTGCCGTTAAGATTACTACTGGTAAGTTAGGGCGATGCTTTTTGACGTGTTTTAATACATCAATGCCATCGCCATCAGGTAGTCCTAAATCAAGCACAAGTAATTCGATCTCGTCATTTTCGAGCCATTGCATGGCTGATTTCATACTAGCACAGTGCTCGACACTGTAACCTTGTTGGCGAAGTGAACGACATAATCCTTCAGCCACTAACTTATCATCTTCAACCAGTAGTAAATGCATATTATCTCTTTAGTTTCTTATCTACTTTTACCAATAACTGGGTGATCTCTTGCTGGCGGTATAAATCCGCTTTTGGCCTATCAGGGCGTGCCGGTGCCTGTTGAGCGGCAAGTAAATGTGTTTTTGCCTTTTTGTATTCTCTTTCGTCATACAAAAATGCCGCGTATAAGTAATTACTATCGATACCGTTTGGATTAATAGCAAGCGCTTGGTTAAATAATTTACTCGCTTTGTCATCATCACCAAATCCAATTGGCCAACCCGGTACTTTACTGTAAAGGGTCGCTAAACTGGTGTAAGCAGAGCCTGATAACGCATTGGCATCAATTTCTATGGCTTGCTCTAACTGTGCTTTAGCATCTTTTGCTAACCCTAACGCACCTAAGCCGCCTTTTGCCCCAGCATAACTTGATAGCACAATACCATACCAAATATGGCTTTGCGCCTGATCATCATAGGTCTTTGCAAACCCAGCGGCCTGCTCTGATAACTCTTCAAATGCATTGAGCTGCGCTTTATCTACTAATTCATAATTCACAGTTGCCCAACTTGTTTGCACCTGAGTTAATTCGCTAGCAAGATCGGCATGCGCTGCGCTGGTTAAAAATATCCCAGTTAACAAGCAGCTAGTATAAAGTAGTTTAGTCATAGTCATTCACCTTTATCAACTTTATCTGCAAAAAAACTTTTAATTTTAGGAAGTTGTTTTGCAATTGCGTTATCTACTAAGGATGGAAAAGCACCATTTAGTTTGACAAATAAGCGTTCTGGAAAGCCAATGTAACTGCGTGAATTTCCAGATTTCAATAATGAAATGAGCGCATCTGCCACTTTATCAGGTGGATCCATTGTATTGCCTAAAGCTTTATTCATCGCGCGTACTTGCACTGAATTGATATTTGTATCAGTTGCTCTAGGTGCTAAATATAATATTTTTACATCACAGTGACTGAGTTCGCGGGCCAGCGCTTCGGTCATTCCTCGTAAACCAAATTTACTTGCGCAATATAAGGTTTGATAAGGGTAACCAATACTACCAAACGATGATCCCACATTAACAATTGAGCCTTTTTTAGCTAAAATTTGTGGTAAAAATAGTTGGCATAACTTAATTGGCACAGACAGATTAACGATCAGTAAGTCATCTATTTGCTGCTCCGTCATTTCACTAAAACCTTGCATCACATTAATGCCAGCGTTATTGATAAGCATTGTTGCACCGCCAAGTGATTTAGCATGTTCAAGTAGTTTTTGGCGAGTCTGTGCTGATGTTAAATCACCAATAAATATCTCACAGTCTTGGCCACACTTAACCTGTAATGCCTCTAGTTGTGCTTGTTGACGACCAACTAACAGTAAACGCCAGCCATGCTGAATCAACTTTAATGCCACGGCTTGACCAATTCCGCCTGTCGCACCTGTTAACACGCAAAGTGGACGGTTCATGCAGTTTGCTCCAAGTCGCTACTTGCAAACTGTGGATCTGTATCTAATTCACGAAAAATATTGCCATATAACTTATAAAAACATTTAGCGGCATGCACAATCGCTTGTTGATCTGCAGGAGACTCTATTTTATTCATCAGATCTTCAAAAAACTTCACATGCTCAATATCCAAAGCCCCATGAGATGTTAAATAGCTAAATGCCTTTTTAGGTAATCCGGTCATATTGGCTATATTACTTGCCGCATTATCGGCTAACGCAATTGAAGTACCTTCGAGTACATGCACCATGCCAAAAAATGCCAATGGATTACCACGATTAATTGTATCGTAGGCATAAGCAACCATTAACTCGGTGGCAAACTTGGGAGCACTTTGACGTACTTGTTGTTTATCAAAACCACAGGCTGCAATATCATTGAGCACCCACTCTTGATGACCTATTTCTTCTTCTATATATTCTGCAACCGCCTCGCGGATCCACTCTTGTTCAGTCGATAATTTCGCGCCCACGGCCATCATTAATGGCACCGTATGTTTAACGTGATGATAGGCTTGAGCTAAAAATGAAGCATACTCAGTTGTGCTTACTTGCCCCTTGAATACTCGAGCAATGATCGGTGCAGCCAGTAAATACTCGCGTTCTGCTTGGGTTTGTGATTTTAATGTCTCGAAAAAATTGCTCATAATATTGCCTCACTGTACAGTGCTGTTAGTTGTGCATGATAATAGTTTGCTATCGCTTGGCGTTTAGGGCGGTTATTACTGGTTAATAATCCCCGCTCTGCAGTAAGTGGTTCAGCTAAGCGATGAAATGTTTTAATTTGGGCATATTCAGGTAATTGTGCGTTAATACCTCTACAATGCTCCGCTAATACCTCATCAGTCATATTTACTGATGCATAAATAAGTGCTACTAAATGCGCTTTACCTTCACCAAAGACAACAGCTTGTTGTACTTCACTGTTACTGAGTAGCAAAGATTCAGGCCACTCAGCGCTGATGTTGCGCCCAAAACTAGTAATAATTTGGTTTTTTAAACGCCCCTTAATAGTTAACCGACCTTGTTGTTGATCAACCAAATCACCGGTTGCATACCAACTCGTTTGATCATGGGGTTGTTGACCTAAATAGCCTAAAAATAAGGGTCCTTTAATAAATAGCTGCCCGTCTACCAGTTTGCTTTGCAAGTGATTTAACACCCGCCCTGCACACTCTATGTCATCATCATTTGGCGTGTTTAAGCTCACCACTGATGAAGCTTCAGATAAGCCATAACCTTGATAAACTGGTAACCCTAAACTACGCGCTACAGTGATCAATTCACTGCTGAGTACAGCGCCACCAACGGCAATAAATTTCAGGCTCTTTGGTACTGTCCATCCCTGCTTGGCAAACCAGACTAAACAGGTCAATAATTCCGGCACCAAAATAAGCGTATTCGGTTGCACACGATCAATGGCATTGATCAGTTGACTGGCATCATTTAATTTTGCCCCAGAGAAGCCTAATTCTGGCAGTGTCATAACATGCACTTCACCTGCGGCTAGTAACGGTGCAAAAACCCCTGCAATGTTTTCAAGTAATACTGGCAAAGGTAATAAACACAGATGTTTTGGCTGTTTTATCGCTATTTTTTTATGCAATGAGGTCGCCACTTGTAATTGGCTTTGTAAAGATAAACACACTCCCTTTGGCTCACCGGTAGAGCCTGAAGTAAACGTCACTTTTTGGGTATCTGTAAAAAATGTTGTAGGGCTCGACGCGCTTACTTTATAGATATAAAGCGGGTAGCGGGTTAACACGCTCAAGGTCGCAATACATTCTAACCCGTCAAGTTCACAGGGGGTGTCGCTGATAAAATGCGAAACGCCGCTTTTATTCACGCTATTAGTTAGCTGTTGTGGGCTAAAAAAGGTCGGCAGCGGAATGCTTACTTGTTGTAACTCAATCAATGCAAAGTCAACAATTAACCAAGCAGGCGTATTGTCCATTACAAACGCCACGGCTGACATATCAAGCGCTTTAAAGTCGATAATTAACTCGGCCACTGCTTGCATCAGCGTCTGTTTACTGATCGGCTGCATTTGTTGGTCATGATGATCAACAATCACAGTATCAAGCGATGCGTGTGGTAGTTTCGATAAAAACCCCATTATGCCTCCAATTGCGATGCTAATTGGCAACTCGCTTGATGATAGTGCTGTTTAATATTAAACAAATGAGGTGTGTTTATTACGCAATCATGAGCAGCCGCTAAATCTACCACACACAGTGTTGGTTTATTTTCATAATAAGTCCCCCAATCTGCTGGGTTATCAAGTGCCTGACTATTGGCTAATGCAATTTCAGTGCAATTAACTGAGAGCATTTTTAATAATGCTCTAACCTTTGCAGTGGCACAAAATACCAAACGTTTTGCGCCAATTTGATAAAGTGCTTCATTCATTAGTACAAAATGAGCGAGAGTCGCTTTGCGATTTGTTGAACATAAATTACCAAGCTCGTAAATATCTTCCCTCGGTACATCAACAAAGTATTCAATCGGCTCTGGTAAGTATTGCTCGATAAAAAGTGATTGAGTAGCAGCTCTAAGTCCCAGCGTGCAAGAATCAGCGGCAATACTTAATTGGCATAACACCGGCATAAACTGCTTAATATTGGCGCCGTAAGCTCTGGCAAAACTCGCTTTAACGACTTGCTCTAATTGCACACGAAATGGCATGTTTGCATTAGCACACACATAATCATGTGTGTTGGTAACAGGCAAGTTAGTAACTTGAAGTGATTGCATAGTGTTCGCTCTTTTTAGACTATGGGTAAAATCTAACGAGCAAAACTTAAATAAACCTTAAGAAAAATTAATTTTTATAAAAAAACCCAAACAATGTTTGGGTCAGTGATTACGTAACTGGAGATTTCAGGAATAATAAGCCACATCTACCCGCTAATTGCTGGGGGATAGATTTATTATCCGACGCTCTGATTATCTATTTTTTATGTAACGCTTCGATGCGCGCCAATAAGCTTGATGTGTCAAAACGCCCACCACCAAGTGCTTGTACGTCAGCGTAGTACTGATCGACCGTCGCGGTCATTGGTAAAGTGGCACCATTATTTTTTGCTTCATCTAACGCAATACCTAAATCTTTACGCATCCAATCAACAGCAAAACCAAATTCGTACTCACCTGCCCACATGGTTTTGTAACGGTTTTCCATTTGCCATGAACCAGCCGCACCTTTTGCAATCGTCTCAATGACTTTTTCGCCATCAAGGCCTGCTTGTTTTGCAAAATGTAAGCCCTCGGCCAAGCCTTGCACTACGCCAGCGATACAAATTTGATTAACCATCTTACACAACTGCCCAGAGCCAACCTCGCCAAGTAACTGGCTAAAACGGCTAAATGCCGCCATAACTGGTTGTACTTTTGCAAATACTGCTGAGTCGCCACCAGCCATGACTGTTAATACACCATTTTCAGCACCAGCTTGACCACCCGATACTGGCGCATCAATAAACGCAATATCTTTTAGTGCCGCATTAGCGGATACTTCGCGCGCAACTTCGGCTGAAGTCGTAGTGTGATCGACTAAAATAGTGCCTGCTTGCATACCTTTAATCACCCCGTCAGCACCATAAACGACTGAGCGTAAATCATCATCGTTACCTACACACATAAATACGATATCTGCATGTTCTGCGGCTTTTGCTGGCGTTAATGCCACCTGACCTGCGTATTTTTCTGCCCATTGCTGTGCTTTTGCTGTGGTACGGTTATACACGGTTACTTGATGACCGGCAGTTGCTAAATGACCCGCCATTGGATAACCCATTACACCTAAACCGATAAATGCGACTTTCATTGACATAAAATTGACCTATTTCAGTGGTAACTTAAAAAGATAATTTGATTATCTCAACCGAACAGTAAAAAAGCGAATGAAAAAGTCTTCATTAAATTTCTTCATGGACGAGACAAAATAGGTAACCTATGGATAGCATATATCAATTCAGTGCCCCGCTTTATAACGGCGAAAATTTTGCCTTAAGTCAGTTAAAAGGCAAAACGATTTTAATCGTCAATACCGCCAGTAAGTGTAACTTTTCGGTGCAGTTAAGCGCACTCGAAAAACTATATCAGCAATATAAAGCACAAGGGTTTATTGTGTTAGCATTTCCGTGTAATCAATTTGACTACAATGAGCCAATAGACAACATTGATATTAAAGACTTTTATCAACAACAGTTTAATGTTAGTTTTCCTGTGTTTAGTAAAGTAATGGTCAACGGCCCTGATGCTCATCCGTTATTTAACTATTTAAAAGCACATACCCGAGGAATTGCACAAAATCGTGCTATAAAATGGAATTTCACCAAGTTTCTAATAAACTCTGAGGGACAATTGGCGGTACGTTATGCACCGCGCACTAAACCCGACACCTTGAAACAGGTCATAGAGAGTAATATTAATGATGCAACTAACGGTAGCGCTTTTCAGTTCGCAAAAATATGAACATGCATCTTTTGATGCCTGTTTAAACAATCAAACACGCATCAAATTAACCCGTTTTGAACAATCTCTTGATGCGAAAAGTGCCATACTTAGCCAAGGCTTTGATGCTGTATGCGTATTTGTAAACGATATCGTTGATAAAACGGTTATTGATCAGCTTGCTCAATTCGGCGTGAAATGTATTTTATTACGCTGTGCTGGCTTTAATAACGTTGACCTAGCTGCGGCACATGCCCATAACATCAAAGTATGCCGAGTACCCGCTTACAGCCCTGAGGCAGTTGCAGAGCACTGTGTAGCATTAATGCTTACCCTCAATCGCAAAACTCACAAAGCCTATAACCGTATCCGTGAAGATAATTTTGATTTAAATGGCTTGCTTGGCTTTAACTTATTCAAGAAAACCATTGGTATCATTGGCTGTGGAAAAATTGGCTTGGCTTTAGTAAATATACTCAATGGCTTTGATGCAAATGTATTGGTTTGCGACCCTTATGCAGTACCAGGCAATTATACAATTTGTGATCTAGACACTTTATTAAGTCAAAGCGATGTGATCTCTTTGCACTGCCCGTTAACCGAGCAAACTCATCATATGATCAACGAACACGCTTTTGCCAAAATGAAGCAAGGGGTGATGCTTATAAACACTTCCCGCGGCGCATTAGTTGATAGCAAAGCCTGTATTGGCGCACTTAAAACTAAAAAATTGGGTTATTTAGGGCTAGATGTGTACGAACAAGAGTCAGAACTATTCTTTAAAGACCGCAGTGATGAAATTATGCAAGACGATGTGTTTTCGCGTTTGGTAAGTTTTCCAAACGTACTGGTCACCGGCCACCAAGGCTTTTTTACCAAAGAAGCATTGAGTGAAATTGCGCAAATCACCGTAAATAATGCACTTGAGTTCGCTAATAACCAACCACTAAGTAATGAAGTTAAATAAGAGGTTGATTTAGGTGCTAGATGCTAGGTGCTAGGTGCTAGGTGCTAGGTGCTAGGTGCTAGGAGC
>NZ_JACJEW010000289.1:0-278 GCF_014164315.1 Pseudoalteromonas sp. SG44-1 | reverse complement strand
TGGAGCCTGGCAATGTCCTACTTTCACATAGCAAATGCTACACTATCATCGGCGCTGTTTCGTTTCACTACTGAGTTCGGCATGGGGTCAGGTGGGTCCAAAACGCTATTGTTACCAAGCAAATACGGTGTTAATCGCGTTAGCAATTAACTAAAATTTGGAATTCTGATAATAAAAGTTTTCAGTAAATCTACTTTAGTCTATTAACTTCTTGCGCTATCAACTATCACATAAAACGCGTTTGGCGTTGTATGGTTAAGCCTCACGGGTAATTAGTA
>NZ_JACJEW010000288.1:0-279 GCF_014164315.1 Pseudoalteromonas sp. SG44-1 | reverse complement strand
GTACTAATTACCCGTGAGGCTTAACCATACAACGCCAAACGCGTTTTATGTGATAGTTGATAGCGCAAGAAGTTAATAGACTAAAGTAGATTTACTGAAAACTTTATTATCAGAATTCCAAATTTTAGTTAATTGCTAACGCGATTAACACCAAATTTGCTTGGTAACAATAGCGTTTTGGACCCACCTGACCCCATGCCGAACTCAGTAGTGAAACGAAACAGCGCCGATGATAGTGTAGCATTTGCTATGTGAAAGTAGGACATTGCCAGGCTCCAA
>NZ_JACJEW010000287.1:0-282 GCF_014164315.1 Pseudoalteromonas sp. SG44-1 | reverse complement strand
AAAAAAGCCAGCTCAAAATGGGCTGGCTCAATCATTACTAAAATTAGTAACCAAATAGGGAAATCAACATGATGCTTGCGTAAACTGCAATTCAACAACAAGCAAAAGAGTAGACGCCCTCAAACCACTTTAGTTCAAAATAAATTTAAAATTGATGAAAATAATACTGCATGCGCCAAATAGCAGACATAAAAAAAGCCAGCTCAAAATGGGCTGGCTCAATCATTACTAAAATTAGTAACCAAATAGGGAAATCAACATGATGCTTGCGTAAACTGCAAT
>NZ_JACJEW010000286.1:0-283 GCF_014164315.1 Pseudoalteromonas sp. SG44-1 | reverse complement strand
CCGAACTCAGTAGTGAAACGAAACAGCGCCGATGATAGTGTAGCATTTGCTATGTGAAAGTAGGACATTGCCAGGCTCCAAATTGAGAAAGCCGCTTCAGAAATGAAGCGGCTTTTTTACGTCTGGAATAAAGTAAAAAGAAGGTTCGAGGTGAAAGGTAATACCAATCTGCCAAATTATGTGATCTAATTAGCACACTGATACTTATCTACTTTTACTAAATTGAACTTAGAAAAATCCAAGCAACTTTTAGCTTTATCACGTAAAGAGCCTAATGCGAGAA
>NZ_JACJEW010000285.1:0-284 GCF_014164315.1 Pseudoalteromonas sp. SG44-1 | reverse complement strand
GCAGCACCGAATGCCTTGACCATAACGACCCCTATTGAGGTTGATGGCCGGATCAATGCTGTAGAAGATGGCAGTGTATTGATCACCGGCTCCGGGGCAGAAGCCAATGCCAGTGTCAGTGTAACCATCAGCGATGGCGGGAATAACCAATCGCGCACTGTGACGGCCGATGGCTCTGGGGCATGGACTATCAGTGGTAGTGAGTTTGATGTCAGCAGCTTTAATAATGGCACACTCACCCTCAGCGCCACACAAAGTGATGCGGCGGGTAACACCTCCAGTGC
>NZ_JACJEW010000284.1:0-285 GCF_014164315.1 Pseudoalteromonas sp. SG44-1 | reverse complement strand
TACTCAACCAAAAGCTGACAATACTCAGGCTGGCAGTGAAAGCTCACTAAATGCAGATCAAGCTGATAATGGGCAAAACGTGAAAGCTACCGATGTTGGTACAGGCAATGCCCCGCTGAATACGGGTGCTGCTTCAACAGCTCAAGCCACTGCTACTCAGCAAGTGACTGAGCCTACTCAACCAAAAGCAGATAATGCTCAGGCTGACATTGATAACTCATTAAATGATGTTCAAGCTGATAACGCTCAAAACGTGAATGATGCCGAGGTTAATACAGGCAATAC
>NZ_JACJEW010000283.1:0-292 GCF_014164315.1 Pseudoalteromonas sp. SG44-1 | reverse complement strand
ATAGTGAGTGCGAGAATGCGGCCTATACCATTAATTGTTTGCAAAATATTAAGGTGAACAGGGTTGTGTTGTTTAGCCATTTGTTCAATGTAATGCTCTAAAGGTTTAAGCTCCTTATGATAGCAATCGAGTATAGCCATGTTTAAATTAATAGAGCGTTGTACAACGGGATCAGGAAAGTAATAGCGCATTTTTTCTCTGTCGCAGACGTTTTTTAAATTGACATTATGGGCAGGTAAATTGTACTGGCTGGCAGTATTGGCGACATGGGCTTTTAAATCAGCGCCATGAC
>NZ_JACJEW010000282.1:0-293 GCF_014164315.1 Pseudoalteromonas sp. SG44-1 | reverse complement strand
CAGCAAGCTTAACGCCTACGGGTGTTAAATTTTACTCTGGTGTCTAATTAATTACTTGTAGGCGAGTGGCTTGCCACCGCGTTTTAAATGTAGTGTTTGTGCGTCAGCAAGCTTAACGCCTACGGGTGTTAAAGTTTACTCTGGTGTTTAATTAATTACTTGTAGGCGAGTGGCTTGCCACCGCGTTTTAAAATGTGTTGTGGTGTTTTGCGTCAGCAAGCTTAACGCCTACGGGTGTTAAATTTTACTCTGGTGTCTAATTAATTACTTGTAGGCGAGTGGCTTGCCACCGC
>NZ_JACJEW010000281.1:0-293 GCF_014164315.1 Pseudoalteromonas sp. SG44-1 | reverse complement strand
TTTACGGCTGAAATATTCAGCAAAATTATCCCATCGAGAGATTGCCAGAAGCTTAAATATCTCCCCTGGCACTGTGGCTAATTACGTTAAAAAGGCCAATGAGTTAGGGTTAAACCAATGGCCGTTACCTGACGATAAACAACACGGTACGTTTCTTAATACAAAAATCAGGGACTTCTCACCCCGTCAAAAAAGATACCCAACACCTGACTGGCTCACCATCAATAAGGATTTAAAGCAGCACAAACATTTGACGTTGCAGTTAGTATTCGATGAAATGCGTGAGAAAGTCG
>NZ_JACJEW010000280.1:0-303 GCF_014164315.1 Pseudoalteromonas sp. SG44-1 | reverse complement strand
TGTAAGTCTTTATATGACTCACTAGTGAGCTTAATTTTGTCTTTAAAGTGAGAAATGGCTTCCTTGAATTTAACAAGGTCGCCATATTGTGGAGCTGGTAATGCCATATTAGTGCTCTTTTAACGACTGTTGAATGTCTTGAATTTCGTTTCTACGTGAATTATCACGGCTATTACCAAAGAAAAAATTCAATATTGACGCTACAACGGTGCCTAAAATAAAGCCTAAAATGGTGTCTGCAAAGCGTGTTGCGGTATCTGGAATAGTTAAAAACGTTATACACCCTATGTATATAACGGTTGC
>NZ_JACJEW010000027.1:0-69369 GCF_014164315.1 Pseudoalteromonas sp. SG44-1 | reverse complement strand
TGAGAGACTAGCCATAGCATGTGGTATCACCAGCAAGGGGCCTTGTCGAAGCTCAAAAACAAAAGGAATTAACATTGCGCTAGGCAATGACTATTTAGCGTCAAAAGGTTTAGTGTCACTGAGAGATATTTGGATCAATATTCATTACGGGAGGTGAACCGCCCATTGCGGACCCGCATGATGGGTGGTGTGGGGGCTGGAGGTTAGAGACCTCCGGCTACCCGATTAGCAGTTGATTGCCTGCATTAGTGTTTTTGTAACTTCTTTAAATTCTATTTCTGAAACCTCAAAAGCCTTTTTATTTACCATTGGTATTGGAGGAACTATGTTTACTTGAGTAGCGCCTTTGACAGCTTCAACTTCTATATTTAAATAGTAGTTTCGATAGGTTTTACAGTTAAACGTATCAGTAAAGCCCCCACAAGGATCTCTTACACGATCGTCTCGGATTAAGTTTTTAGCTTTCAAAATATGGCTTTCATTATTTACCAGTACAGTGATTTCATTGTTCAGCCATTCAACATTACTTCCATCGACAACTTCGACTACTAAGTAAACAGAATTGTAATGTAGATCGACTTTATACTTAGAGTCTTTCATTTCGTATTGAAAGGTCGATGGGATTTGACCACAGCCATTTATAGTAGCATCGCCGCTAATCCCCTTCGGGCTCATAAAAGTAACTGTGTGTGGCGCACAGCCTGTGAGGAATATAAAAAAGAAAAATATAAGATTACGCAAATTCTATCCTTAGACTGCTAACAGCTTATTCAAAGGATCTAAACCCACAAGTTGCAGAGAGAAAATCCTTTGAGTTTTTTAATACTTTCAGTCTAACTCTGTATCTAAATGTAAATCAAGGGATTTATATTTGTTGTTTTTTTGTTGTTGTAAAATACAAGAAATAATCCCGCGAGTTGTTGAAAAAAAATACAACGACTGTTTATATATGGCTATGTTGTAGTTAAGTGTGGCTAGGCGAGAATTCATTTTATAAAGCCTCTTTTATCCATGTTTGATCTGAGAATTCCGTGTTATCTTCCATGGTTCTAAACCAACTCAGATAATTCTCAATATAGTCAGTACCTAATTCGTGTGAATCGCAATGTGGACAATGAGATATTGTTTCTTCATGGTCAGCAATGGCTTGACCCAGTTGGTTATTAGCAATATTAGATTCAACTTCATGACGGAGTTTTTTAGTTGGGAGTAGTTTAAGTTAATAACGTGACGTAATACATTTTGAAACTGCTTTGAAGCCATACAGCATCTGCCGTTTTTGGGTTTCAGTACATGAAGTATAGTTCACCAACAAATCTTGACTTCAGATATCAAAATTCTTAACTGTCCGCTTCACGCTTAATCCCGCCGCTCAGATCGTCACGGACAACTAATTAAATACCACTACATACGACTAAGTACCACACACCATAAAACCGGGACTCCCCCACGGCAATTTTTAATTTGAATTTAAGTGCTTTTTGTATAGCTTTGAGTTTTTCGCGGTCGTCGCCTTGTATTTCGATGATGCCGTCTTTTATTGCTCCGCATTAGGCCGCTTGGCTTTGATGCTATCGATTAGTTTATTTTGACCTGAATTTAGCACCACATTTATGGCAGAGTTTAGGTCTGATTTCTACGCCTTCACTACCTGATGCAAATGGAATCGAGTTACATTTTGGACACCTGTAATACAACCAAATACCAATGTTAAATACGAGCACTCCGATTAATGCACCATAAAAAGGATTTAGAAACTCAATATCAAAATATTGAAGAATAAAGCCACTTGAAAAGCATACAACAGTTAATAGCAATATGAGATAAAACCGTTTATTTACTGATTTAAATTGCTTCGATACATCATCCATAATTGAGTGTTGCTCCAGTTAAATTAACGCTGCAATTGGCGGTAAAATGAGATTGGCTAAATCGCGAGGAACAAGCGAAGCAAGTTACCACGCTACTTTATTACTTTGTTTTATTGTATCAACAGCACGGATAAAATTTTGTGCTATTCATATTCGCTGAATACTTGGTGTACCCTTGCTGGTGTTATTTTATTAAAGTCATCTTGGTAGTAGTCCTTCGCATACTCAATAAAACATTCTGGAGTTATAGTGATTGCAGGGAGCAGCCAACTAGCTCCGTTATCTTCATTGTTTTGGAAATTAACTGTTCCTTGTTGCCATGACCCTGAGTTGGAAGTACGCCAAAAACAAAAGGTCACATGAGCTATTTCGAAGAAATCGTTATCTAAAACGCAGAGCAGTTCTTCAGGAGCCCCTTCATACATCCCTGGCCAAATTCTAAACTCTTCTTGAGCATGAGGACTAACTTCTGATTCATGATCGAAACCTTTAATTAAAATAGCATCACCTTTTATGACAATGACGATTTCATCACCACCACCATTTTCATATGAAGCAACGTCTATCCCTGGCGCCCAATTAGCTTTGTAAGAAAAGCACCTCAGGTATTCGTCTTCACAAAGCTCTATATCCAAAGCTGCACTAGCTTTTAGAGCAGAGACTAGTTTTTTATTGGGTAGATTATCTAATATCATTTAAGCTCTCTTTGTGTGGGAGTAGACAATTTTATCTCTGATGTTTGTCTTTGTATTACAATACATTGATCATAAATTAAGAAAGTACATATATGCAATTAGGTCATCAAGTCTCTGCTTTTTATAGGCAAACCGGCGGCTCACCCTCCGGCAATTTTCACTTTGAATTTGAGTGCTTCGAGGATGGCTTTGAGTTTTTCGCGGTCGTCGCCTTGTACTTCAATGATGCCGTCTTTTAAAGCGCCGCCTTGGCCCATTTTACTTTTAATGGTTTTGGCGAGTTTTTTTAAATCGTGTTGCTCGCTGTCAATACCAGTTACCAACATAACACCTTTACCTTTACGGCCTTTGGTTTGGCGTTCGATGCGCAGGGCGCCGTCTTTAAATACTTTACTAGCCACTTCTGTGCTTGGTTTTGGTTGGCTGATACGGCCTGTTTCGGTTGAATAAACGAGATTACTATCACTCATGCTTAACCTGCATTTAAAAAGTTAAATAAACAATGGCCTAGATAATATCAAATCTAAAACAAATTTGTGCATAGGGTGTTTTATTTTTGGTGATTTATCATTAACAAGTTATATTTAATACTAATTAAGAATGGATAATCTGAGCAGGAGTTAACTAATGGGTCTAAGTAAGAGTGCATCAGCAGATGGTGCTACACTGACTATTCAAATTAAAGGGAAGTTCGACTTTAATTTAGTGCAGTCATTTCGACAGTCGTATTCCGATATCAATGAAAAAACCGCTAAGGTCGTAATTGACTTGCGAGAAACAGATTACATGGATAGCTCCGCCCTTGGTATGTTACTGAATATGAAAAAGACCTTGGGTACCTCAGTTGATGCAATTCAAATCAGTAATTGTCAGCCGCAACTGAAAAAAATCCTGCAAATATCACGTTTTGATAAAAAGTTTGATATTGATTAATGCATATTCTCGTTGTTGATGATCAGCCACTTAATTGTACGCTTTTGAAAGTAATGCTGGTGCAACAAAATTACGAGGTATCAACTGCTGCCAATGGTGTTGAAGCATTAGCAATATTAGCACAGCAGAGCATTGATATTGTGCTACTCGATGTAATAATGCCAGTGATGGATGGCTATGAAACAGCGACAAAAATTAAGCAGTTATACAACGATGTTCACCTACCAATTATTTTTATAACTTCTTTGGAAGATCATAGTAGTTTTGAGCACTGCTTGGAAGCCGGTGGTGATGATTTTATTCATAAACCGTTTGATAAAGTAATTTTAACCGCGAAAATAAAAGCCCACAGCCGTACCCGTAAGCTGAGCTTAAAGACCCACGAACAAAATAAGTTATTAGAATATCATTACAATCAAACCGAGCGCGAGCACGAAATAGTTGAGCATATTTTTAATAATGCCTTAGAAAACCAAAATAAGTTTACCAACAACATTGATTTTCATCTTTCACCGGCTTCTATGTTTAATGGTGATATGTGTTTGGTTGGGCAAAGTCCAATTGGTAGTTTGTATTGTATGCTTGGGGATTTTACTGGCCATGGTTTAGCAGCTGCGGTGGGGGCATTACCGGCATCGAAAGTGTTTTACACTATGGTTAATAAAGGCATGGCGGTCAGTGATATTGCCGCAGAAGTTAATGCCGTATTAGTACAATTATTGCCCGGGCATATGTTTTGTGCCGCGACAATTATTGAGTTAAGTAGCTCCGGGAAAAGTGTTTCAGCTTGGCTTGGTGGCTTGCCTGACGCTTATTTAATTGATCAACAAGGAAGCGTATTAAAAACCTTAGAGTCACAGCACATGGCTTTAGGGATTTTAGAAGGCGACGAATTTGAACGTGAATTAATTCATTTTGAAGTCGATAGCAGTATGCGTTTGGCGCTGGCCACCGACGGTATTATAGAAACCACCAATGAAAACGGTGAATTTTTTGCAGAGCAACGCTTTATAAAGGCACTTGCAAGCAAGCCTAAAGTGACTAGTCAAGATGTGATCGCGCAAGTGACCAAGTTTGCTCATGGTAGCAAACAACAGGATGACCTTAGTTTAGTGCTTTTTAATTGCATGGCGGTTCCTGCTGCGGCTGAAGAGCAAGCCGCTTACTCTCGGTTACCCTTTAATTTTTCTTTAACGCTTAATTCACAGCAAATAAAACAAACCGACCCGGTGCTTGAAATCGTTGAAGTGCTCACTCAAGTTGGCGGGCTAAAAGAGCACCGCTCTGATATTTTTTTACTGCTCTCTGAGGCATATAACAATGCACTTGATCACGGTGTATTAGGACTCGATTCAGCGATTAAAAATAAAGAGGATGGTTTTATTGAGTATTATCAACTTCGAGAAGCAACATTAGCTAAGCTCGTTGATGCATTGATCATTGTGGATATACGTTATTGCCCTGATACATTGAGCCTGTATTTTATAATTTGCGATTCTGGCAATGGTTTTGCTAGCACCGACAGTAATGCTAACAGTAATAATCGCGAGCACGGTCGTGGGTTATCGATATTAGAAGAAATAGCAGAGCAGGTGACTTATAACTCATCGGGTAATCAAATTGAAATGTGTTATCGATTGGTGCAACAACAAAGCTAGTCGTGATTGTTTAGCCATGCTATGATTCATTTTTTAGATGTTTGGATGGCTAAATGGTTTCTTCTTATTTATCTCTTGCGCAATTAGATGTGCCTGCTCAGTTAGTCTCTGCTGAGCTTACTAAGCTCGAAAGCTATTTATCAAATCAGTCGCTTCCTGCGGTACGCTGGCAATATCAAATACCAGAATTGGGTGAAGGCGGGGCGTGCAGTTTATTTGGTTACTTACAAGATGAGCCGTTTAAACTCACTGATTTTTTACCGCAAGATCAGCACACCACGCAAAAGCTTGCTCAATTACAACTAATTGTTGATTACGTTGTAGCGCAAACTAAGGTTGATTGGTACGGCATTTACCAAAGTACAGCAACACCTGAGGGTCAGCAATTACTTAAACTGGCTTACTTTGGCGCGCCAAGCCGACCGCTTTTTCCGCTTACAGAAGCATTTGCTGCTGGTAGTAATAATGTGCAGGTGGCACTGAGTAGTAAAGGGCGAGTGATCAACAACGTTGAGCAGTATTTGGCTGCGGGTGGTGAATATTATACTTGCGACCCTAAAGTAAAATCAGAAGCCTGTTTACCGCTTTTTGACAGTGCAAATCGCTGCGTTGGTATTGTTGATGGCGAAGCCTTTAGTAACGATTTTTTCAACCAGCAAACATTAGCGCTATTAATTGCGTGCTGTATTAAAATTCCTCACTTTTTAGTGTAAATAACACTAGTCAATCTAGTGAGCTTTTATGTTAAGCTAAGTGCAACAGCTAACCCCTAAATAATGAAAGAGATAGTCAATGTTCTCAGTATTAAAACCATTACCCACTGATCCTATTCTTGGCCTTATGGCGGCCTATAAGCAAGATACTAACCCAAATAAGATTGACTTAGGGGTTGGTGTTTATAAAGACGAATTCGGTAATACGCCGGTATTAAAAGCAGTTAAAAAAGCTGAAGCGTTTCGTCTTGAAAACGAAACTAGCAAATCATACATTGGTTTGGCGGGTAACTTAGATTACTGCCAAAAAATGGAAAACCTATTATTAGGTGAGCACCAAGCGTTATTAGCTAATCGTGTTCGTACAGCACAAGCTCCAGGCGGTACAGGTGCACTGCGTGTTGCAGCTGAATTTATCGTTCGCTGTAATCCAGGTGCGACAGTGTGGGTTACTAATCCTACTTGGGCAAACCACATTAGCTTGTTTGAAGCCGCTGGCCTAACAGTTAAAGAATACCCGTACTACGATTATGAAAACAAAGATTTATTATTTGATGAAATGATCGAAACCCTTACCCAAGTGCCAAAAGGTGATGTGGTATTACTGCACGCATGTTGTCATAACCCAAGTGGTATGGACTTAAACGAAGCACAGTGGAACACGGTTGCTGAACTGGCAAAAGATGTTGGCTTTACACCGCTGGTTGATATTGCATACCAAGGTTTTGGTTCAAGCCTTGAAGAAGATGCAAACGGTTTACGTATTTTAGCCAATGCAGTTGATGAGTTAATCATTTGTTCGTCATGTTCGAAAAACTTTGGTTTATACCGCGAGCGTATTGGTGCATGTTCAATCATTGCTAAAGACAGCGCAACAGCAGACATTTCAAACTCTGTGATGTTAAGTGTGGTACGTAGCATTTATTCAATGCCACCTGCGCACGGTGCAGATATTGTAAATACTATTTTAAGCAGTACAGAACTGACACAGCAATGGCACAGTGAACTTGATGAAATGCGCAACCGTATCAATGGCCTACGTACTTTGATCAAAGACAGTCTAGCGGCAAAAGAGATTGCTCAAGACTTCTCATTTATTGACCGTCAACACGGTATGTTCTCTTTCTTAGGTATTAATAAAGAGCAAATTGAGCGCCTACAAAAAGAATACGGTATCTACATTGTTGGTTCAAGCCGCGTTAACGTAGCGGGTATCAGTCAAGCTAATATCGATTACTTTGCAAATGCTGTTGCAGACGTTTGTAAATAATCTTATTTAAATAGCGTTTATTGAAATAAAAAACCGCACTAACTTATTGTTGTGCGGTTTTATTTTTTAACCTAGAACCTAGAACCTAGAACCTAGAACCTAGAACTACGCGTCAATTAAATCTTCAACACCAACAATCAGCCAAGGCGCATCATCGCTGGTGGCACGCTCTAAGTGCCAAATTTCTAAAATAGGCTGTTCTTTATTATCGCCTAAGTCACGGTACTTTCCTTTAAAACGAACACTTACTTGCCATTTTTGTGCGTCGGTATCGGCACGTACAAGTTCTGCATCAATAAACATCACGTCAGTTGCAACGCAGTCAATCGCTTCACGTTCCGCTTTAAATTCAGCGACTAGTTCAGGGCTTAAGTATTCAGCCATCGTTGCATAGTCAGCATTATTCCATGCTGTTTGCAAAGTATGATAATGGCTACGCGCACCTTGTAAAAAGCCGTTAGTATCAAAGTTAGCGGGTAAATTAAACGGTACGTCATTGGTTTGACTAAATCCACTTGTAGTGGTGTGCTCAGGCGCAGTTTGTTTCATTTGCGGTGCAGTAAATGCTCCTTGGCCATGCGCCATTACAGGGGCGTTTTTACGACGCATTATACCGATGACAAGTTTAAAGATAATAAAGGCAATACCTGCCATTAAAATTATCTCAAGTAGTTGCATCCCTTCAAAGTCATCGCCCATCATTGCGGCGATTAATCCACCGGCTAATAAGCCGCCAAAAATACCTGCCATCATGCCTTTTTTGCTTGATTTTGGTTTTGCAGCAGGGGCGAGGGTATTGGTATCTGTTTGTTGTTTTTGTGCGGTTTGTTGTGTTTCTGGTGTTTGGCCACGTTTTTTACTACCAAACTTTTTACGTGCTTGTGCATCAAAACTTGCAGTACATAGTAGAGCAAGCAATGAAAATATAACAATCAGGTTTTTCATGAAGTTCCTTAAAACAAATTAGAACGGCGATTCTAAAGTAGTTCAGGAATTAGATAAATAGCGACAAACTGAATTAGTTCTAAAATGCTCAGTAGCTTGGTCAATAGACTAATTTAAAAGCAATTATTGGTTCAAGCAGGAAGAATATAACGATTGTTTCGCGAAGGTATAAATTGCATTGCCGCCATAATAACGGCAATGCAAAAGGAAGGTTAATTTAACCAGCGGATCGCACCATTAATACGATCATTGTAATTTTCTAATGGCGCACCAAGACTTGCTACTAAAATAGTATCTGCATTAGTACCACGGTTAATATGGCCTTCAAAACGATCGTCTTGAAAATCATCGTCGCCGATGCCGAACGATTGCTGTTTTGATGGCACTATAAATACCGTCATCGGGCCATAGTCTGATTCAAAAACCAGGTGTAATCCCTTTTGTCCCTTAAAGTCACAAAACATTAAGTAAGTCACTTTACCTGGCAATTCATCTAAATGGCCGCCTAGCACAGCAAATTTTTCATTTACCGTTGCTAAGCTGATTGCTTCGGTCTTTTGCAGCGAATTAATTTCATAGTAAACATGAGCAAGCGCATGTTCGCCAGCTGCGTACGCGACATTTTGTTCGCTGCTAAATAAAAATGCCCCCACAGCCACCAATACTGAGGCTGCCATGGCAAGTGGTAAACGAGCACGTTTAAAACGTGTACTTGCCTCAACTAGATTATCTGTTCGTTGCGGCGGTGTTTGCGCGCTGGTATCAGCTGGTGCTTGGTTGAGTTGCTCAGTTGTGAGCGACTCGTTTTGTGCATGCGCTGCGGTGTTTGCCAAAATACGCTCGGCAAGACCTGCTGGCACCGGTACGTCAAGTGCATTGGCAAGCTCTAAATCAAAGGCCTGCATATCATTAATAAATTCTTGTCGCTCAGAGTGTTGCTCTGCAAACTCCACAAGCTCCTTATCTGTGCTGTTTGGCTGTGCGCTAATTCGGCGACGAAACTCGAGATCATCCATTAATTTGATGCCCCTTTAAGTTGTTCATCATCACGGCTCAATGCCTCTTTTAACTGGTTTCTGGCGCGGTATAAACGCGTCATAACCGTGTTTTTGTTTAAATCTAATATTTCTGCTATCTCTTCACCGGAGCAGCCCATAACGACTTGTAATAATAATGGCTCGCGGTATTCATCAGGTAACTTAGCGATGTGACGTTGGATCACTGTTTGTTCCATTTCGTCATCCAAGGTGACGCTTTTTTCGTCAACTAAGGTGTCGTTTTCAACATCGCTATAATCAAATTGTTTGCGTTCAAAACGACGGGCATTTTCCCGGCGTAAAATCGTCAATAGCCATGGCTTAGCTGCTTTTTGATCTAATAATGAATCCAGAGATCGCCAAGCACGTAAAAATGTTTCTTGGACAAGATCTTCGGCAATATTAGGGTCGCGGCAGAGCCAATAAGCAAAGCGATATAATTCGCTATGATAAACATGAACAAGTTTTTCATAGCGTGTTTTTTTCTCTGCCATATCAACTAAGACCTGACTTTTAGAGTTTTCATTTCCAAGCATAAGCACTTTTTTATTTATTTTAAGTTATTTACTATTTGAGCGCGGGGATTGCTCCCCGTCACTTAAACTCTATTTATAAAGTCCTTTTAATACAGCTTGTTGTGATTTTTTTTGTACTTTACGTTGCTCTTCTAACATGCCGACAATCGCAATTAAATCAACATCTGTATCATTAGGACTATAGAGTGCAGCCCGTAGTTTAGCAATATGTTGACTAAGCTGTGCATTATCAGCTAGTTGTTCAAGCTTGTCTATTGCACCGCTCGATTGTTTTGTTAAGTGCATTGCGTAACGATTTAGCGCCTGATAAAAGGCACTTACATCATTGCTTTTAGCGTGTTTCTTTAATTCATCTAATGAAATTGATGAATCACTATGGGTTACTGTCGGCTTTGCTTGCATCAAGCTGCGCTGAGATTGACTGCGCCACCATAAAATCAAGGTAATAAACCATAATAAATAACCAATCACACTGATAATAATTAACCATAGCGGATACTGATTTATCGGCGTTGCTTGATAACTTATTGCTGCAGCATCTGTTGTTGCGCTTTGTGATGGCGTAAGTGGCTGCGCAGCAACGGCTGCTGGAGTGCTTGTGCTACTAGGTGTTACTGTAATAGTACGAGCTGGTAGTGTTGCATAACTGATCCGGTTAATCTTGGTGTTATACCAAGGCACGCTTACCTCTGGCAGTGTATAAGTGCCTGGCATCTGCGGTAACAATGCGTACGAGGCTGTTTGTTGTGATATTACCCGACCATCGCGAACCAAATGATTATTTTCTTTTTCATCTGGGTAACTGCGAATACCTTTGATTTCAGGTAATTCAATATCAGGTAGTTGCTCTTTGGTGATACCAAGTGCAGTTAAGGTCAGCGTTCGCGTAATAGGTGTACCCACTTCTACTGTGTCGTCAGCGGGTTGCCATTGCTCATCTAAATTAACTAATTCACTAGGCAGCCATGCACCTTGGTAGTCACTTGGTATCGGTTTAATTTCAATATCGACATTATCACCCAGTGCAGATACATCTAATTGGCGATAGTCTTGGCGAATTCGACCTTGAAAAGTTGGTGCTTGAATGGTGTAACTACCACTTTTTTGGGGCTGTACTAAATACTCGCGAGTGATCACTAAGTAACGCTTACCATCAACAAGTTCATAGTTTTCAGTCTGCTTGCCGATTTGACTTAGCTGCGCATCGGGCATCGCGGGGGCACTTAAATTACCATCAAGTAACTCTTTGGCAAGATATAGCTTAACCGTGTAAAGCCCTGCCTCTTGAACAAATAGGCTGTCACTTGAAAGCGATGCTTTAATAAAAATATCGTTGTTTTGCTGCGCATCTTTACTGCGTTCAGCCACTTTTAATGCAATGGGCGCAGAGCTGACACCAGCTACACTAAATGCTGGGATTGTATAATCACCGGCAGTGCGGGTCATAAGTTTAATAGACCAGGTGGTTTCTTTTGAAATACTACCATTAATGATGTTTGTGCGGGTGCTGACACTGGTGCGGCCAACCACGAAGTCTTTTAACAGGACAGAGGTATCAGGTTGATCATTTTTTATGGTGTCATCTGCACTGATATTGAGCATAAAAAATTCACCCGCTAGTACCGGGTTTTTATCAACACTGGCTTGTAATTGCGTAACGGCCCACGAGGGCATAGCGCTGATAAGCAATAAACAACAGATTAATCGCATTACCATGATTTTTCGACTCCTTGTGGACGGCGTTGATTGTTTCGTTTTTGGGCTTCTAATTGCATTTTGTTACGTAACAGGATTGCGGGATCATCGGGTACTTTTCGCAATAACTGACTAAGCTGCTGCGCTTTCTCTTTTTCTTCGTTGGTAAGCTCTGCGGTTTGTGCTTGCACAGCTTGCTGCTTTGCCGCTTCTTCAGCTTGTTGCTGTTGCTCAGGAGTCATTTGTGGCTGCGCCTGCTTATCATCGTTTGCAGAGTCATCTTTGGGCTCGGTTTGCGCATCTTGTTGCTGTTGCTCATCAGTTTTATCACCTTGCTGAGGTTCAGCCTCCATTTGTGGATCGTTTTGCTTATCAGTTTGTTGATCAGATGGATTGCCATCTTGCTGTTTATCATCAGTCTGCTGTTCATCACTTTGCTCAGATTCATCGCTTTGTTGAGATTGCTGATCCTGATTTGGCTGCTCACCTTGCTGTGACTTATCTTTATTTTGCTGATCTTGACCTTGTTCACCATCTTGGCTTTTTTGGTCTTGGTCTTGGTCTTGGTCTTGATCTTGTTCGCCGTCTTGGCCTTGTTGATTTTGCTGCTGTTGATTTTTCAATTGCTCAACAAGTGCCTGATTTTCTTTTGCTTGGGTAAAGTCGTCTTGCAAAGTTTGTGCTTGCTGATAGGCGGCAATTGCTTCGTCTAGCTTGCCTGCCTTTGCTAGAGCATTACCGTAATTATATAAACCAGTGGCGCTTTTATCTTGGCTAAATTGTGCCAAAGCAGCATCAAAATTACCTTGCTGGTAAAGCGCAGCGCCTTTTAATTGACTAGAATCTGCTGTGGCAGCTTGCTCATATTCACCCTGTTGATAAGCGTCCAGCGCACGTTGATCTTGATTTTTAAATACTGAAGGCAGCTCTACTGCATAAGCATTGTGTTGCGGTAAAAAGCTCACCACTAAAAATGCAGCTGCAAAAGCTCCTCGGCGAAAAATCCACAGCATCATTGGCAGTAAAATAAACAAGCCATAAATCCCCGCATCAATACGCCAGAGCGCTTGACTTTGTTTTTCATTTTTCAGTATTTCACTATTTGCACTGGGTGCAAAAATTTGAATATCGCGGGCACTCGGTTGATAAGTCGCAAATTTACCGCCACTGTTTCTTGCTAGACCATTAAGCATACTGATGTTGATGGTGGGCACCACAATTTGCCCGTAACTATCTTTTAAAAACCCACCTTCAGGAAGTTTAATTGGCGCGCCTTGCTCTGTTCCGATACCATAAATGTTTAATCGATAAGGGTTAACGTCTGTAAATTGGCTTATATCTTGTTGCTCACTTTGTTCAATACCATCTGTTACTAAGATAATATCGCCTTCAAGGTATCCGGCTTGTGTTAATAACTCTTTTGCAGCATCAAGCCCAGCAAGTACGTTGGAGCCTTTATCAGGCATGATATCTGGGCTTAAACTTGGGATCAGGTTTTCAAGCGTCGCGGCATCATTGGTTAGCGGCGAAATGGTATAAGCAGTGCCTGCATAGGCCACTAACGCAGTGTCACCTTCTTTAAATAGTTTGATCATATCCAGCGCTTTGAAGCGCGCTTGCACTAAACGACTGGGCGCAATATCCGTGCTGTACATCGATAGCGACATATCCATCACAATTACACGGGCATTTTTGCTTTGAAATACCGGCACTTGTTTTTCTTCAAAACTGGGCCCTGCGCTAAAAATGACGGCTAACACTGCAAAGAGGGCAATTAGCCACATGGGTTGCGTGTTTTTTTGGTTGTTGGTGTTGATCACAAATTTTGCTAAGTGAGCTGCTATTAATTCACCTTGGCTGGTTTTCTTGTGCTTTATTATTGCAATAGTAAACACTAAACACACAGGAACTAATAACCACAATACGGTCGGGCGGATAAATTCAAAGTCCATTAGGCCTCCTGTCTTAATGCTTTTGCACTGATAAACATAACGCGCAGACCAATCAAGGTCAGTGCAATTAATAAAGGGAAGTAAAATAACGCACTTTGTGGGCGAAAGGTTTGCTCATCAGCGCTGATCGGCTCAAGTTTATCAAGTTCTTGATAAATTTGTTGTAAGCCGGCAACGTCTTTTGCGCGAAAATAAAGGCCGCCAGTTTGTTCGGCAATACGTTTTAGCAGGGTTTCATCTAAACTACCTCCGCTCATGCCACCCATATTAAATAAGCTAAAGCCACGCGGATTATCAGAGCCTACGCCGATGGTATACACTTTAATGCCTTCTTCGCGGGCAAGCAGTAGGGCTTCTTCTGGATCTAAGTTACCGGCGGTGTTTTGACCATCTGTTAATAACACCACAATGCGATTGCTTTCATCTTTACTGGCAAAACGTTTTACTGATAAGCCCAGCGCATCGCCAATGGCGGTGGCACGGCCAACCAAGCCTATTTGCGCTTCTGATAGCATTTGGCTTACGGTTTTAACGTCTCGCGTTAGTGGTGTTTGTAAAAATGCCGTATCACCAAATAAAATCAGCCCTAAACGATCGCCTTGACGTTGCTCAATAAAGTCACTTAATACCGCTTTTACCATAGTTAAACGGTCAACATATTGGCCCTGATAAGCCATATCTTGCTCGGTCATTGATCCTGACAAATCCACAGCTAGCATGATATCGCGGCCTTCGTTAGGTAAGGTAATTGGCTCATCAAGCCAGGTTGGGTTAGCTAAAGCGGTGACTAAAAGCAACCAAACCAACCATTCAAATATACTAATACCACGCGCCTGTTGCTGGACAACTTGCGCGCCTAAATTGTGTTTGGCGAAGCTTGGAATACGTAAGCGGGTATTGCCTTCACTGTGCACTGGCTTAAATAAGCGCAACAACCAAGGCAGCGGTAATAATACAAATAACCAAGGCCAGCTAAATTCAAACATTCAGCGGCTCCTTTAATTTAAATTGCACAATGGCGAGTTTTAATTTCTGTGCCAGCGCAGTTTGATTGCTTTGTGATTGATAAAGGCTCATCAGTTCGTGTTCAGTAAATTGTTGTCCGGTCAGCTTATTTAGAGTAATACACCATTGTTTCGTGCCTTGTGATGCAGCACTTTGCTGATAATAGTGTAAAACCAGGCGTTTAATTAAAATATGTAGTTGCTGGGCATCTTCTGCGTGTTGTTCACTGAGGGAAATAGCTTGGCGTTTAGCTTTTTTAAACTGCCGTGCCCGGTACAACTGGTAACTTATAAAGCTTACAGTTACGAGTAACACGACAATGATGAGCCACCAAATAGGTGCTAAAGGCCACCAAGAAACATGGCTTGGCACAATCACATCATGGAGGCCAGCTAATGGAGAGGTTTGCATATTACTTTCTCACTAATTGCAGCTCAAGAGGTGTGGCTGCATTGAATGATATTAAATTAAGACCCGATTTAGTTAAGCGTTGCATTCGTGTGGTAAATGCTTGCTCAGCAGTTTTAGCAAATTTATCACGAAAACTTTTATCCATCAGCGGTAACGCAAAGTCACTGCCGTTGGCGCTAACCGTGACTGTTTGTTTAAACGCCGGTAGCTGATGCTCAAATGGGTCGCTAATATGGCAGCCGATCAGTTCACAATGTCGACTCAGTATTTCTAGTTGTTTAAAACTGGCATCATCAAGGGCGCTAAAATCTGACACTAAATAGACTAAGCTGCCCGGCTTGGCTAAATGATTCAAACGTTTTAGATTATCACTGAGTTTATTGTCTGCGGGCTCATCAATCTGCGCGAGTGCTTGCTGGTGGTTATTACACAAATTGTGGCATAGTTTTACCACGGCTTTTTCGCGGGCGCTGGGCTTGAGCTCTAAATGACCGTGTTGATTAAACACTATGCCACCGATGCGATCGCCGCGTTGGCACGCTGACCACGCAACCAAGGCACTGATATGCGCCGCTTGCACAGATTTAAGTAATAGCTTTGAGCCAAACAGCATTGAATTAGAAAAGTCTGTAAACACAAACACTGGCCGTTCTTTTTCTTCTTGAAACAACTTAGTGTGTGTTTCGCCAGTACGTGCTGTAACGCGCCAATCAATTGAGCGAATATCATCGCCTTGTTGATAATGACGTACTTCAGCAAACTCCATACCACGGCCTTTATGAGGCGCGAGATATTGGCCGGTCAGGCTATTTCTAATTTTAACTTTTGGCGCAAGCTCTAATAAGCGAGCTTTCGCTTTATAATACATCAGCTCTTTCAAGCCTAAGTCGACCCCATGGCTATGACTTAGGCTGAGCCACTGTTGGTTATCTAATTGGCTTTGCATGGTTTATGGCACGGCAACAAGTTCTAAAATACGGCTAATGACTTGATCTTTAGTAATACCATCGGCTTGTGCTTCATAGCTTAAAATAATGCGATGGCGCAGAACATTATGTAACACAGCTTGAATATCATCTGGAGCAACAAAGTCACGACCTTGTAACCATGCATGAGCACGGGCACATTTATCTAAGGCGATGGTGGCACGCGGACTTGCGCCATATTCAATCCAGCTGCCTAATTGGGCGTCTAGTTTTGCGCCTTCACGCGTTGCAATAATAAGTTGCACTAAATATTGCTCAAGTGGCTCGGCTAAATACAGCCCTAAAATTGCTTTGCGAGAGGCAAATAAATCGCTTTGACTAATTTGTTGTGCTGGTGCTTGATGCTCGCTCAACGCTTCGCCACGGGTAAGGCGTAAAATATCAAGCTCATGCTCGGCGCCTGGATAATCAATACTTAGGTGGAGTAAGAAACGGTCTAATTGCGCCTCTGGTAGCGGGTAAGTACCTTCTTGCTCCAGTGGATTTTGGGTTGCCATCACCATAAATAAATCCGACAGCGGATAAGTGTTTTTACCAACCGTGACTTGGCGCTCAGCCATGGCTTCTAATAAGGCTGATTGCACTTTAGCTGGGGCACGGTTAATTTCGTCGGCTAAAATAAGGTTATGAAAGAGTGGGCCTTTTTCAAAAACGAATTCGCTGGTCTGTTGGCGATAAATATCAGTACCGGTTACGTCAGCAGGTAATAGATCTGGGGTAAACTGTACGCGTTGGAATGAGCCTTCAACGCCTTTGGCTAATGCATTTACTGCGCGAGTTTTAGCAAGCCCTGGAGGGCCTTCTACTAATAAGTGACCATCGGCTAAAATAGCAATAAGTAGTGCTTGCGTTAATTCTGGCTGGCCAATAATTTGGCTATCTAAATAAGTTTTTAATTGTGAAAATACGTTAGTGGCCATAGTAAAAAAACTGTCCTGATTTGCAAGGTTTATAAAAGCTTAACTAGTAATATGGGTAAATAGTTTATAACACAAGTGTTAGACTCAAGTTTTCAAAATAGTTCGTTATTTTTTAACGATTTTTACCCTAGCATAGAAAGCGCAGTATTTTTTGTAAATATGCTAAAAAAAGCCTATGGTTGGTAACTAATTATACTATTTTCAATTTCGCTATTGGCTTTAGCACACGGGTTGTTTAGAATCGAGGAAAACAAACAGGTCAGACCTGTCAGCGGGAGAGCATTAATGTCTGAGCAAAATATACTAAAAACAGCAAAGGGCGATCGTATTGCCATCGTCAGTGGTTTACGTACGCCATTTGCTAAACAAGCAACTGCATTTCATCATGTACCAGCCCTTGATATGGGGAAGTTAGTCGTTAACGAAATGCTTGAACGCCTTAACTTTGATAAATCTGAAATTGATCAATTAGTGTTTGGTCAAGTAGTACAAATGCCAGAAGCGCCAAACATTGCCCGCGAAATCGTATTGGGTACTGGCATGCCAGTATCTGTTGATGCGTACTCCGTATCACGTGCTTGTGCCACTAGTTTTCAGGCGATTGCTAATGTGGCTGAATCAATCATGGCAGGTTCGGTGCAAGTGGGTATTGCTGGTGGTGCAGACTCGTCATCGGTATTGCCAATCGGCGTAAGTAAAAAATTAGCAGGTAGCCTTGTTGATCTTAATAAAGCACGTACCTTAGGGCAACGCTTAAAAATATTCTCTAAGCTGCGTTTAAAAGATTTATTACCAGTACCGCCTGCGGTTGCAGAATATTCAACTGGTTTATCTATGGGTCAAACTGCCGAGCAGATGGCAAAAACTCACAGTATTAGCCGTGAAGATCAAGATGCCTTAGCACATCGTTCACATACTCTTGCTAGCCAAGCATGGGCAGATGGTAAACTTGCTGATGAAGTGATGACTGCACATTTACCGCCGTATAAAAGTTTTATCGAACAAGATAATAATATTCGCCATAATTCAACGGTTGAAGGGTACGCTAAATTAAAACCAGCGTTTGACCGTCAGCATGGCTCAGTCACTGCTGCAAACTCAACACCGCTAACTGATGGTGCAGCAGCGGTATTAATGATGAGCGAAAGTAAAGCCAAAGCATTAGGCTATAACATTTTAGGTTATGTACGTAGCTTTGCATTCTCTGCCATTGGTGTGAATGAAGACATGCTAATGGGGCCGGCTCATTCAACGCCTGTTGCCTTAGCGAGAGCTGGCATAACGCTTGCCGATCTTGATTTAATTGAAATGCACGAAGCCTTTGCAGCACAAACGTTAGCGAACATGAAAATGTTTGCCTCAGATAAGTTTGCGCAAGAAAAACTCGGTCGCAGCAAAGCGATTGGTGAAATTAACATGGATAAGTTTAACGTTTTAGGCGGTTCGCTTGCATATGGTCATCCATTTGCAGCCACCGGCGCACGACTTATCACCCAAAGTTTACATGAACTCAACCGCCGTGGCGGTGGCTTAGCACTAACAACTGCGTGTGCCGCAGGTGGCTTAGGTGCAGCCTTTGTATTGGAGAGTGCGTAATGACACAGTCAGTATTTAATTTAGACGTTGATGATAGCGGTATTGCCGTTGTCACCATTGATGTGCCGGGCGAAAAAATGAATACCCTGCGCGACACTTTTGCAGATGATTTAACAGCCTTGCTCGATGACGCAAAACAGCAGTCAGTGAAGGGCATGGTATTCATTAGTGGTAAAAGCGATAACTTTATTGCTGGTGCTGATGTAAAAATGCTTGATAACGTGCAAAGTCGTGATGATGCACTGGCGATCAGCGAATTATGCCACCGTGCATTTTTTGATATGAAAAAACTGCCATTTCCAACTGTTAGTGCCATTCATGGTGCGGCATTGGGTGGTGGTTTAGAATTTGCCTTGGCGTGCGATTATCGCGTATGTACAGACAGTGATATCACTAAACTAGGCTTACCTGAAGTACAACTTGGTTTATTACCCGGTGGTGGTGGAACGCAACGCTTGCCTAAACTGGTTGGTTTGCAAAAAGCCCTTGAGTGGACGTTAACAGGTAAACAAATTCGCGCTAAACAAGCTAAAAAATCGGGTTTGGTAGATGATTGTGTACCACAGACCGCATTGCTAAAAGTAGCAAAAGAATTTGCTTCAAAAGGTAAAGCGAAAGCGGGCAAGCCTAAGCTTGATCGTATTAGCCAATTATTAGAATCGAATCCGTTTGGCCGAAACTTCATCTTTAAAAAAGCACAAGAAAATGTACTGAAAAAAACCGGTGGTCATTATCCTGCGCCGTTGGCTATTATCAAAGCAATACGCGCAAGTGTTGAGCTGGATGAACTAAAAGCTTATAAAACAGAAGCGGAAGGTTTTGCTACTTTAGTAATGAGCAGCGAATCAAAGTCATTACGTGGGATATTTTTTGCCACCACTGAAATGAAAAAAGAGTGGCGCAACGACGACGCTCCAGCAATCACTAAAACAGCCGTACTAGGCGGCGGTTTAATGGGCGCAGGTATTGCCCATGTTAGTGCTGTAAAAGCCGGTGTACCAGTTCGTATCAAAGATGTTGCAGAGCAGGGCATAAGTAATGCCATGAATTACAGCTATAAAATTTTAGATAAAAAGCAAAAGCGCCGTATTTTATCTAAGGCTGAACTGCAACAAACTATGAACCGAATTACTGGTACAACTAACTACAGTGGTTTTAAACACATTGATTTAGTGATTGAAGCGGTATTTGAAGACCTAAGCCTTAAGCAAGGTATGGTGGCAGATGTAGAACGTGAATGCCAAGCAAACACAATTTTTGCTAGTAACACGTCATCATTGCCTATCTCACAAATTGCGGCAGAAGCTGCCCGTCCAGAGAATGTAATTGGCTTACATTATTTCTCACCAGTTGAGAAAATGCCATTGGTTGAAATCATTCCACACGAAGGCACCTCAGAAGAGACTATCGCCCGGATTGTAAATTTTGCCCGTAAGCAAGGTAAAACACCAATCGTTGTTAAAGATAGCGCAGGCTTTTACGTTAACCGTATTTTAGCGCCTTATGTGAATGAAGCGGCTAACTTATTACTGGCAGGTGAGCCAATTGAAAAGATTGATGCGGCACTCGTTGAGTTTGGTTTCCCTGTTGGACCATTAGCACTATTAGACGAAGTCGGCATTGATATCGGCTCTAAGATTGCGCCAATTCTTGAAAAAGAACTCGGTGATCGTTTTAAAGCACCCGATGCGTTTTCACGTTTAATTGATGCCAAACGCTTAGGCCGGAAGACTGGCCGTGGTTTTTATCTTTACGATAAGAAAGCTAAAAAAGTAGACGAATCAGTTTACGAATTACTCGGCGTGAGCCCATCACCACGTTTAAATAAAAGCGAAATTGCTAAACGTTGTGTGGCACAAATGCTTAACGAAGCTGCCCGCTGTTTAGACGAAGGCATTATTGCCAGTCCTCGTGATGGTGATATTGGCGCAATCTTTGGTATTGGCTTCCCGCCATTTTTAGGTGGTCCATTTAGCTATATGGATAAACTTGGCGCAAACAAAGTAAGCTCAGAAATGGCTACTTTTGCTAACTTTAACCCGGTATTTGCGCCGTGTGCAGCTTTAGTTTCGATGGCTGATGCTGGTGCAAGCTTTTATCAGCCTGAGTCTGCACAGCCAAGTAAAGCAGTTGTGATAGAACAAACCGTGGCGGCTAAGCAAGACGTTGCCGATGTAGAACCTGTCGAAGCGGTTGAGGCTCAAGAAGTTATTGTTCCGCCAGCGCCAGCTACTGAAGCTGAATCGGTAACCGACGCGCACCCAGCTGATGCAAGCGATGATAAAGTGAAATAGTATTTAATTGCTAGTTATAAAAACGCACTGATAGTTTGAAGTGCGTTTTTTTATGCCTAGAATTTAAAAAATTTAGTTGCTGAAATCATTTTGCTTTGTTGTTATAACAGGGGCATCCTAACTGATACCGCGTAAAGACGAATAATGAACATCAGCACTGCAAGATTACAATTGAGACTCCTTGAACAAGACGATTGGTCGTTTTTTCTAGCTTTGCATGATGAGCCATGCGTTATTGAAAAATGTTTTGACAGGCCTTCTGATACGCAAATACGTAGTAAGTTTATGCAGCGGTTGGCGCCGGGGCACCCTACAGCCAATAAGTCTTTGTGTTTGATGATCATTGAAATAAAAACAGGCAAAAAAGTGGGCGTTACAGGGCTTACAACATCCTCATCAAACACTCCCGAAGTTGGTTATCTGTTAATGCCTGAGTTTTATGGTCAAGGTTATGCAACTGAAGCACTACAAGCATTTTTAACATGGGCGACGACAGCGTTTAACATTCAACAATTTACTGCTGTGGTTACAAAAGGGAATGTAGGCTCAGAAAAAGTGTTGGCTAAATGTGGCTTTAAGTTAGTTAGCGTTGAACCGTCAGCTTACGAAATTGGTGGGGTATTATTTGATGATCATCATTTTTTACTAACGTGTACGGAGTAAGGCTAAGTTGTACTGAACAAGTAGCTTGCGCAGTACAACATTAAAATTGTGACTTACATATGAATTTCAATCGCTTTGCGATCTTTTTCCGGCATATTGGCAACCACTAAGTTAAATGAATTATCAATCATACGTTCAATTTCACCTTGCGGGATTGAGCCATCTAAAATAACAGTATTCCATAACCGTTTATTCATATGATAGCCCGGGATCACTGAAGGAAAAATATCACGAAGTGATTGCGCTTCATCCGGGTCGCATTTTAAATTCATCCACCAAATAGGGTTGCCGTCTTCGTCAGTTTCCCCTTCGTTGCCAACCGATAAAGTGGCAAACATTTTATGGTTTACTTTATATACATCAACTTCTTGGCCGAAAGGTTTGGTAACCATAACCAGAGGTTTTTTTGCTAAATACTCATGTGCAGTGTGCTGATCCATGATCCAGTCCTTGAGGTCATTTTTGGTAGTTTAACCATAGCAGCTTTTTCGTAGTTTAGTCATGAAAAATCGATTAATAGGTAAAATTTATGAGTAAATACAGGCCCTACGAGAAAAATAGCGGTATGTGATATTTTCTTATTGAAGAAAATCCAGTTCGTGGTATGTTTCTGGGGATTTATAAATTATAGGAAATACACTGATGCCAAAGGCAAGTGAAGTTAAAAAAGGTACTGCGATTGAGTTTAATGGCCGCGTTTTAGTGGTTAAAGATATTGTTCGTTCTGTACCACAAGGCCGTGCTGGTGGAAGTTTGTACCGTATGCGCTTGTACGATGTAGTAACTGGTAGCAAAGTAGATGAAACATTCAAAGATAGCGACATGTTAAAACTAGCTGATTTAACTCGTCGTGAAGCAATGTTCTCGTATTTAGATGGCGAAGAATACGTATTTATGGATAACGAAGATTACACGCCATATAATCTTAATAAAGAAGCGATCAGCGAAGAAATTTTATTCGTCAACGAAGAAACCCAAGGCGTGCATGTCATTGTAATTGATGGCGCACCAGTGGGATTAGATTTACCATCAAGTGTTGAACTTGTGGTTGAAGAAACAGACCCTTCAATTAAAGGTGCTTCAGCGAGCGCTCGCTCTAAACCTGCACGATTATCAACTGGTTTGATCATTCAAGTGCCGGAGCATATTTCTACAGGTGACCGCATCCGTATTAATACCGCAGAGCATAAATTTATGGGCCGTGCTGAAAAATAATAATCTTTACGTCTTTTGCAGTATTAATCCATCAAACACCCAAGCTATTTAATTAATTTAAGTAGCTTGGGTGTTTTATGGACTTCGTAGGTATATTCTTTATTTAAAGCAGAGTGAGAAAAAACTCTTGAACTAAATTGAATAATCAATCCCCTCCACACTTAAATCCCCTCTATGTTTTGTTATTTTTACCGAGTTTATAAATACCTCAAAAGTAAACTAGAAATGTGTGAAATGGCTGAAGCGGTTAAGTCCAGCTACTTAATGTTTTTCATGATTAAACATTTTATACTAAAGGAATATTGAAAAATAACACAAAAACGCGCATTATAACGCGTCATTTCCTTGGTTGAATGTTACTTCTTTCGATACGTTCAACTTTATCTAATCATCAAATTTGTAGTAAATGTAATGCTAAACCATGGATTGGAAAATAGAGCGTTTGTTAAATTACCTGAAGGTGTGGATATAGCTATCACATCCGCTGGATTGGTTTCGCGCAGTTACGCCTACATCATCGATTTTATTCTTCGCACAATTTTGATAGCCATTATTGCTACTGTGCTTATGTTATTCGGCGATTTTGGGGAAGGTATTTTACTTGTCATATATTTTTTAATTTCATGGGGGTATAACATCTTTTATGAAGTTAAAAATGGCCAAACCCCAGGTAAAAAACGTCTAAAAATTCGTGTTGTTCAAGATAATGGCTTACCTCCAACCTTTTCACAAATTGTTGTAAGAAACTTAATTCGCCCCGCAGATATGCTGCCTGTTGGTTATTTTCTTGGGTTAATTGTTATGTGTTTTAATACCCGTTTCAAACGCATCGGTGATTGGGCTGCAGGAACTATCGTAGTTTACGAAGAAGACGCTATGAGTCGGGAGTTATTACCAGACGGGCCAGCTGAAGTACCTAGCATTGCGTTTAGTACCGAAGAGCAATTAGCTGTTTTAGACTTTACTGAGCGTGCCCATGAACTTTCTCCTGCAAGACGTCAAGAAATAGCAAATATTTTATCCAAGCCATTAAATATCGAAGAAAATGATAGTGTTGAAACATTATTTAATTACGCAAGGCATTTTGCTGGGCAGAATAATATCAACAGTGGTCGCTCCAATAGTGAGAGTAAGCAATGAAGCAAACTCAATTTGTAAATTTAAACAGCCAAATATGGCAACAATTTCAAGCATATTGCGAACTAAATAGTACTTTTCCTGAAGACTTTCCTAAATTATATCGAAAAATTTGCAACGATTTAGCCATCGCAAGAAGTAGGCAGTACAGTCCTTTACTAATTCAGCAGCTAAATCAGCTGGTACAACAGGGTCAAAAAACACTGTATTTATCCCGCAAAAACCAATTTTCAGAAATTTGGCAAATAGCCCGCACCGCTTTTCCTCGTGCTTTGTACGAAAATCGTTTCATGTTAGGCGCTAATTTGTTGGCATTTTGGGGGTTGGCGGTTATTGCTTTTATTTGGGTCACCCTTTATCCAGATGCCGTTTATACTTTTTTAGGTCAAAGTACGGTGCTTGAAATTGAAAAAATGTATAACCCAACTGGAGCTGTTCAAACAGAGACCCGTGCTCCTGACAAAGATATATTGATGTTTGGTGTCTATATATATAACAACATTGGTATTGCCTTTCAAATGTTTGCAGGGGGAGTTTTACTTTGTTTCGGTGCTGTATTCTTTTTGCTATTTAATAGTTTTTATTTCGGCGCCATTGGTGCGCATATTGTCAATGTTGGTTTTGAAAAAACATTTTTCTCGTTTGTTATTACTCACGGTTCGTTTGAATTAACAGCGATTATTATTGCCTCTGCAGCGGGATGTCAGATTGGCTACGCGTTATTAAACCCAAGCCAATTTACACGCAGTTATGCTATGAAAAAAGCGGCTCAAACAGCACTACCATTAATTGTTGGTGCTTTTGTTATGTTAGTTTTAGCTGCCTTTATTGAAGCATTTTGGTCGCCCCGTGCCATTGCTCATGAAATTAAATTCGTCGTAGGTACTGTTTGTTGGACATATGTAATTTATCGATTGTATAGAGGTATGCGCTATGGAACTTAATCGTCTTAGCTTTAATCCTCGAAAACGCGGCGCCTATGAAACGTTTGATTTGACGGTATTACTTACTAAACAACATTTTTTACCATTATTTAGTTTGTATATTTGTTTAGCTGTGCCAGTGTTCATCCTTGCCGGTGTATTGTTTGGTTGGTCATGGAGCGCCTTTATTGTATGGTTTTTTAAACCGTTATTTGAACGGCCAATTTTAGACTACATGTCAAAAGTAGTATTTAATCAACAGGCAACCATTTCGAGTAGTTTAAAATCAATCCTGAAGCTGCAAGCGGGTGACATATTCATCAATATGACGCTTTATCGACTGAGCCCTAACAGAGCTTTTTTAGCACCTGTAACACAGTTAGAAAGGCTAGATGGCCGTCGTAAAGAAATGCGAAAACAGGTGCTGTTTGCAACATCAAAGCCCAAACAAACGCTTTGGATGATGTTTTGCGTACATTTTGAGTTTATCTTAATGATCGGTATTTCTGCGATTATTTTTACCCTTATTCCAACGTCGTTGTCACTTGAAGAGCCATTGTATCAAATATTAGAAAGCCCTTTGTGGATGGAAATTGCATTTAATAGTGTGTATGTGATCAGTGTCGCTTTAGTCGCACCATTATTTGTCACCGGAGGTTTTATGGCCTACTTGCACCGCCGTATAGATTTAGAAGGCTGGGACATTGAGCTAACCTTCAAAAATATGCGGGCCAGATTAAATACTTTATTATCAAGTGCTTGCTTGTTTTTTGCTTGCTGTTTGTTTGCTGTGCCGAGTAAGTCAATGGCAGAGCCAATAGATAAGTTAATTATAAAAGAGCAAGTTTCTACACTTTATGCGCAGGATGATGTTATCGAAAAGAAAACCACTTGGGTACCAAATTTTGATTTAGAAAAGGACTCTTCAGCGGATGGTGATTATCGTTGGCTTGCTAATTTTTTCAAGAGCTTAGGCAATTTTCTTAGTTATTTTATTTGGTTGCTAATTGTTTTATTTGTGTTGTGGTTGGTGTATTTATTAGTTAAAAAGCGTGGCTTCTTCTTAGCACTAGAATTACCGAAAAGACAAAAAAATCAGCATCGAGAACATATAATCCCAACCATGTTTGCTGATATTAAACCGCAAGACTTACCTGAGGATTTAATTGCAGCTGCAAGGTCAGCATATCAGGAGAATAATCAGCGTCTAGCGCTTGCTTATTTACTGCATTTTTCGCTTCGCTGGGCGCAGAGCACTCATCAAGTAAAATTACACCGTTCGATGACCGAAACAGAGTGTAAATCAGCAATTGATGCAAAAGTCACTGAGCAAAGCAAAGATGTTTTTACTCAACTTTTTTCTGCTTGGGTAAAAGTGGCTTGGGGCCATCAATCACTTAATTTTGATTTTAACGTATTAATAGCACAAATAGAGGCTATGGCATCAGCAAACAAGGAGCAAATAAATGAAGCTTAAGTTTGTGGTGGTTTTTTTGTGCTGTGTGTTAGTTTTTTTTATTGGCTCAGCGTTGTTGTCAGCTGACTGGCAAAAAGAAGAGATTGAAATAGGTTTTCACTCCGAAGTTAGCAAAGATAATTTCACAATGGCGCAGAGATTATTAGCTGAACATGGGGTGCTATGGAAAAAAGAAAAGCAATTAGATAACAATAATCAACAACCACTTATTATTGATCACCGCAGTATGTTAATTGTCGATGAAGCGGCGCTTAGTAATTCGCACACACTTGATCAGCAATTGTCCCAATGGGTGAGTGAAGGTGGGCGTCTTGTTTATATATTAAATAAGCAAAGGGATGAACTTGGTTTAGACAATACTTTTACCTTTCAAGATCTTGGGATTAGTGTAAACACGAGTGAAGGGATTTTTGAAAATCATTTTGTGATGGTAAAAGAGGGGCAGAAAAATAGCGTGTTAACGCTCAATGAAAATACCCAACTGGATTTAGAATTGAGTCAGGCATTTGAAATTGAAAACTGCCCAGGTATAGCCACCAAAAATAGTGATGATCAAGTTATCATGTGTGATTTTAAATTTGGTGATGGCCGTATTATTGTGATGCCGTCTCTAGCTCCCTTTACAAACTATCAGTTGCGCCATTTAGATCATGGCAGTTTACTGGTTTGGTTGAGTCAGGGGGTTGATGTAATAACTTATGTTCCTTATTTAAGTTACCCTAATTGGTTTGCTAAGTTATGGCAATGGAGCTGGCAGTGGGTGATCTGTGTGATGCTATTGATGTTATTATTTATTTGGCATATTAGTAGTCGTATTGGTCGCGCTTATGCGCCTGATTTAATTTTAACCGTAGGCTTTAAACACCACATTCGAGCGATTGCTAATTTTTATATAAAGCACGGTTTTGAGCAACGCTTGTTTACTGCATTAAAAAAAGATTTTAACGCCAAAGTAGAAACTAGGATCCCTCACTTCAAATCACTAACCGAAGTTCGCCAAGCAGAGATAATCGCCAACTTAGTGCATTTTGATAAGCAACAGGTAGCTGAGCTTCTAAGTGTTGAATTGCCAGAATCTCAGCAACAACGAACAGAGTATATCAAACTATTTAAACAATTAAGGAATGCCCTATGAGCACCGAATTTGCAACAGGACAAATAAGCTTAACGGATGCGGCGCAAGCAGTTAAGCAAGTTAAGGATAATATCTCCCGTGTGTTAGTTGGACAAGATGCCATTATTGAAGATGTGTTAACTGTGTTATTTGCAGGAGGTCATGTATTACTTGAGGGAGTACCGGGCCTTGGCAAAACTTTACTTGTAAGAGCATTAGCGAAAAGCTTAAGTGTGTCGTTTTCACGAGTGCAATTTACACCCGATTTAATGCCATCTGATGTTGTAGGACACAGTATGTATGATATGAAGTCTGGCGATTTCAATATAAAAAAAGGCCCAGCATTTACCAATATTTTGCTTGCTGATGAAATCAACCGAGCACCTGCTAAAACTCAGTCAGCTTTATTGGAAGTAATGCAAGAACAACAAATTACCATTGATGGCGAAACCTTATCTATTGGCTCACCGTTTATGGTACTTGCAACGCAAAATCCGCTTGATCAAGAGGGGACTTATCCATTACCTGAAGCTGAGTTAGACCGCTTTATGATGAAAATTGAATTGGGTTTTCCATCATTAGAGGCCGAGGTTGAATTGTTAAAGCTCAACACCAAAGTTGTTTCGAATGAGTCAGAAGTTAGCCAATTGCCGGCAGTATTAAGCGTCAGTAATATTGCTCAGATTAAGCAATTATGTGCTGACATTTTAGTAGATGAAAAGATTTATAATTATGCGGTGGAGTTAGTTCGTAGTTCGCGAACATGGCAAGGAGTATTACATGGTGCTGGACTGCGAGCATCAATCAACATTATTAAAGCAGCAAAAGTAATGGCATTGATGAATGGCCGAGATTTTGTTATCCCTGATGACGTTAAGCTAGTGGTACCTAACATTTTACGCCACCGCTTGATACTTTCAGCCGATCTAGAGTTAGAAGGGGTGTCTTTTAATGAAGTGATTTCAGCAATACTAGCCAGTGTTGAAGCGCCTAGATCATGATCCGCACTAAGTTACGACCAGCAAAGCGTTTGTTGCAGCTGGTTTGCGCATTAGTTTTGCTGTTACCCATATTAATTTTTACTGAGACAGCGAGTTTATTAACTACAGGACTCATTGCTGGACTGCTTGTACTAGCGTTATTAGATTATTTGCCTACTCGCTTCAAACATAAATTAAGTATTGAGGTAAACACCAATCAAAACATGTCATTGGGGCGTTGGCAACCAGTAAAACTAAGTATTAAAAATACTTCAGAGCAATTATTAATTACTGATATAAGTTTGCACCTAAGCAATGCGATTGAGCTATCTGAATTATATACCAGCGTAACTCTGGCAGAAAATGAGCAAGCTCGTTTACAATGGAGTATGTGCGCACATCAACGCGGAGATGCGCAATTGGCTGCCGTTGAGCTTAGAATTAGTTCACGGTTAAAGCTGTGGCAGGCAAATTGGATAATACCTCAAGATTTAGCGTTAAAAGTTTACCCAGATTTTAGTCGAGTAGCACAAAATCAAGCGCTTAATGGGGTGACAAACACACCAATAAGTGGTTTAAAACTGACAAAAAAACGAGGTGATGGTATTGAATTCCATCAACTTAGGGAATACCGACAAGGTGACAGTATTAAACAGATAGACTGGCAGGCTACAAGTAAACGTCGCAAACTAATTTCTAAAGAGTACCAAGAAGAACAAAATCAGCATGTTGTTGTAATGCTTGATGCATCGAAGAAGATGAATATAGATACCATATCGGGTACTCACTTTGATCACGCATTAAATGCTTTGCTCTTACTTGCTCATACAGTACTCAAACAAGGGGATTGGTTTAGCATGCAAAGTTTTAATCATGATATTCGCTGGTTACCTAATGTTAAAGGTGCACAGAATGTATCGCGTGTGATGAATCATTTTTATGATCTGTACCCTGACCAAAGTATCAGCGATTACCTTGTTGCAGCTAATCAATTAATCGCAAAAAGAAGTAAGCGTTCTTTAGTATTACTTGTTACGACATTTGATGATCAAAGCTTAGATGAGGTGCTTCCAGCTATAAAGTTATTGCAAAAGCATCACCTTGTTGCAGTTATTAACCTCTCTAATCATGCATTGACAGAAGTACTTGCAGAGCCAATAGAGAATTATGATGAAGCTATGACCTATTGTGCTGCATTAGATTTATTAAATACGCACAAAGCTAATATGGCAAGGCTTAAAAAAGAAGGCGTTATCGCAATTGATACACAACCACAAAAGTTGCTTCCTAATGTGCTAAATACATATTTGAATGTAAAGCACTCAGGAGTGCTTTAGAAACAGGTTGAGATGAAAAAGGCATTAAAATAATGCCTTTTTACTTTTTATTTCTGTTGATCAATTGCTTCGTTAATTTTGTACTGGAAGTAAATTATATTAAAGAAGAAGGTTAAAACGCCATTGAGCTTAACGGGTTCACTACTACCTTTATTGATTAGTTCTGAAATAGAAGAACGTAACGAAAAAATAAAGATTAATCCGACCACGATAGAAGCTAGCGAAATAATAATTGACAACACTGGCAGTGCTCCCGTAAAAGAGAGAATTAAATTCACAACGTATAAAGCTAAATAACCATATATCAATCCTTGGCTAATTTGTTTAGTTGCTAATGCATTGGCTTTATTGGTTCTGCTTATTAGCCAATATACACCATAAATTCCAAAAGTAATGACGGCTAAAAAGAACACTCCCCAAGCCGAAAAACGATCAAAATTTAAAACAGGTTTATCTCCGCTTTCATTATTTTTGGTTAGGTTTGCTGCTGGTGCTTCGTATACATTTGAAGTATTTTCTGACATGATATCTCCTAGAAATATTTAATTATCCTTTAAATGTGTATTGCACACGCAAATACACGGGTAGATAATAGCAACAGTAATAGTTTTTGTATATCATTCTTGTTACTGAAAGAATTAAATATTCTGATTTTATTAGTGAAAATAAAGAACTAATTATTGTACATTACAGGTTAATTTTAAGCGGTATGGGTGTGGTGAATTTGCAATATTTATTGATCAGTGTTGTATCTGTTGTCGTTATGTATGCACAGGCAATTAAAAAAGGTATGCCAGTTAAACGCTGGTTGCTGCTAGCAGGGTTGTTAGGCCCCGTTGCATGGTGCTTGTTTAACTTACATTATCGTCGTGCACTAGTGCGCTGTGTGGGTATACAAGCGTGCACATGGCGACCATAGGCTGTCATTTATGCCTGTTGTACTAAACTAAGTGCCGCTTGGTTTTGTTGTTTCTTCAAAAATTCTGTAAATTCAGCTCGCGATAAAGGTTTTGAATAGTAGTAGCCTTGCATCGTTTCGCAATTAAGCTCTTTTAAGATTGCAATTTGCTCTGCTTGCTCAACCCCTTCAGCCACCACATGTAAGTCTAAGTTATGTGCAATAGTAACTATTGAGTCAACCATATTACGGCCTCGCTCTGTTTGCATATCATCAATAAACGCTTTATCAACTTTTAGGGTATTAAGTGGAAACTGCTTTAAATATGCAAGTGATGAGTAGCCAGTGCCAAAGTCATCCATGGCTAAATGAATACCACGAGCACTGAGAGAGCGCATGATCGAAATAGCATCTTGTGGGTCGTCCATTACCGTACCTTCAGTAATTTCAAGTTCTAAAAAGTACGATGGCAAGGCGTGATTTTGTAAAATCACATCAATACGAGTAGTTAGATCCGGTAGGCTAAATTGTTTAGCAGACAAGTTTACCGCAACTCGGCCATTAAATAAGCCAGCATCCAGCCAGGCTTTAACATCACGGCATGCTTTATGAAGTACCACTTCACCAATTTCGATGATTTGCCCGGTTTCTTCTGCGATGGGAATGAACACGCCAGGACTAATAATGCCTTTTTTCGGAGTAATAAAACGCACTAAGGCTTCCATTCCAGTGAATTTACCGGTGCGGATATTCATTTTTGGTTGGTAGTAAACTTCAAAATGATCTTCTTTTAAACCAAATCGCATTAAGTTTTCAATTTGCAGGCGTTTTACTGCTTGGCGGTTCATGGTGTCGTTAAAGAATAAGTAGCTATTACCTTTCTTTTTCGCATGGTACATCGCAGTATCGGCATTTTTAAGCAATAGTTCTGGGGTATTGCCATCTTCTGGGAATAACACAATGCCGACACTTGAAGTGATCACTAATTCGTGACCTGCCATTTTAAATGGCGTGGCAATGGCGGCTAAAAACTGTTTTGCCATTCTGGTAATGGTATGAATATCGTTAGTCCCAGACATAACTAAGGCAAATTCATCGCCACCTAAGCGGTAAAACACATCTTTTTCACGGGTGAGTTTACTCAACCGCATTGCTAGTTTTGCCAGTAAACTGTCGCCTAGTTGATGCCCTAATGAGTCATTAATTTTTTTAAAGTTATCTAAATCAAATACTAGTAATGCATGGTGGCTGTCTTGTTTTGCCAGCTTTTTAAGATCGGTAAAAAATAGATTTCGGTTAGGTAAGCCAGTTGTACGATCGCGATTTGATAAGTTATGTAGTTGTGATTCGGCTTTTTTACGCTCGGTTAAATCTGAATATACAATGACATAGTTACAAATTTGATTATGTTCATTCTTAATTTCATCGATTGAGATTTCAATCGGTAGTAGTTTTCGCTCACTGTTGCGCAGTTTAACTTCTTGTTGCCAATGGTCGGTAAGACGAACAGTATTTTTAATATCATCAATATAACTTTGCTCGTAACCTGGTAAGGTAAATGGCTTGTTTAAATAGTTATCTCGGTTCCCACCAAACTGCGATAAAAAGCTGGGATTAAGATCAACCAGGTTAAAGTTTTTATCGTAAATGGCTAATGCATCAGTGAGTGATTCAACACATTTAGCGAATAAGTTAAGGCGTGCCTCGGTTGATTTTAATTGCGTGATATCGCGTACCGTGCCAGTCATTCTTAGCGGGTTTAAATTGGTGTCTTTTTCAATGATTTTGCCTCTGTCGAGTACCCAATGCCAGCGATCAAAGCTATCTTTAATGCGATAGCTGGCTTCAAAGAAAGCGGTTTGCTCCGCAAAGTGTTGCTTTAACAGTAATTCAACTTGCGCTATATCATTAGGGTGAATAAGGGCTTTATTAGGTGGAACATCAATGATGGTATTTCTATCCATCATGTATTTATCGTTAATGCGCAGTACTTCACCAGTTTTGATATTCCAATCCCAAAGTGTGTCACCACTGCCTTCAACCGTGCTTTTTAAACGCCGTTCAGAAATACATAATTGGCGTCGTGAGCGGCGTAATTTGTAGATTGTGAATAATAAGTAAGGCAGCACTAACGTAACAAATGCACTCGGTAAATAAAGCATTAAAGTTTGCTGATCGACTAATTGCTCGCTATAGCCCAATGGGCTAAAGCAGAGTAATAATGAGGCGAATATGAATGTGTTGAATATTATTTTTATTATTATCATAGGGCACTTCTGTATTTTGCACTTGATAATCTAATTGAAGCACGGTGTTGTGTCAAAGAGAATGAGAAGAAATCAGCTTTTTTGTCGTTTTGTTTATTTTAGGTACGCTTAGTAGCTCATATCTTGGTCTATGTTCTGCAAATGTCTCGCGAATATAAGTAACTATCTGTGCAAGACTAAGGTTTTCCAATGCTTCTAACAATTTTTGTTGCATATGAAAGTGATGATCTTGATTACCAATGGCAAGCCACAAGCGTTGTGAACGCAGCCGGAGGTTTTTATCTTTTTCGGCGATGTGGGTGGTTAAGCCATGTTTTTGTTGCTGCCATTGCTCTTCATTTAATTGCTCTAATGAAGCAAGGAATTGCTCAAGAAACGCATTATGACGCTCAAAAATCGCGGTTGCACTGTAGTTAGGTGACTGCACGTAGAAGGCGATGCCCGCACGAGTATTAAAGGGCGCATAACCTGCGCCCACTAGGTAGCCTAACTGTTGTTTGGTACGAAGTTCATTAAAGTAATCTTGATTAATAAGATGGTTTAGCGCCATCATTTTTACTTTTTCAACAACGTCATCGGTTTGTGCTTGGTAATAAATAACCATCGCATGATCGCTACAATTTAGGGTCAGTTGCGAGCGGGTTATTTTGTCTATTTCAAATAACGGACGGGTTAGATCTTCAATCGTTGCTGATTTAGCTAAGTGGTGAGCAATCTTTTTTTGAAACTCAATTGCATCACTTTCTCGCCAATTACCGTGCAAAAATGACTCTACATGCAAGGCATTAAAAAACTCGCGACGAAAACAATTAAATTGATGAAAGCTGGTATCTTTAAGTGCAACAGCAAGTTGTTCTGGTTCTGGGTTCCACGGCATTATTTTAGCGCCAAGTACACTAAATAACTCGCCAACGGGTTTATTTTGATTACTGTTACGCCAATGACGGACTAACTGTTTTTTATACTCAGCAAAACGTTTGGCGCAAATATCGACATTGAATAAAGCTTCAAGTAACTCATCAACTAATTCTAATTGGCTCGATGAGAGCCCCGCAGTGTGCAAGGTTAAGCCACCTTGATGTGACGTTAAATGGTAACTTAAACCGGCTAGTTCTGCTGGGTAAAACTGCTCTGCAACACTGTCCATAAATAAATCCGCAAATAAGCGCGTCAGTGCCATATGCTTAATATCTTTAACGGCAAAATCTGAGTCCATTGCTAAATAAAAATGGCCTTTGGCAACTCGAAAAGTGTTGTCTTGCTTGAACCAAAAATCAAACCCCGGCTCTTTTACTAGTAGTTGTGGCTTTGACTGCGGTTGCTCAACATCGTACAGCGACACTTCCTTAGTCAAATAAGGGTTGGCAGTAGGCAGCAGCATTTCAGGTAATGGGGTATTAATCTCACATAATGCTTCAAGCCAGCAGCTCGAAATGCTTTCGATCCGATAGGGGGTATGATACCACTGAGTGGTATGTTCAGGCTCAACGTCTGGGTGGATCAACACTAAGCGCATATTATGTGGGGTTAACCATTGCATTGCGGTTTGGTGCGCGGTTTGATTAAAGCCATCCATCAGGTAGTCACCTTGCACATAATTGGCTTCATCATAGTGCTGCATATTAATACTTAGGTTACTAACCCAATCGATCAATCGCGCTTTTTCTTGGTTATCAAAGGCAATTTGCAATAGGTTCTTTTTATCTTGGTATAAGCGTGGCAACTTTTCGATGTTTTGATTAATTAAACAAATATACTCAAACACCATTTCTACAATGTCTTCATAATATTCAATGCCTTCGTCGGTCAATGCCATGCTGATATTAAAATCTTTAAAGTTACTGCCGTTAATACCACCTCCCGCAGAGAGGGCGTTGATCCAACCTTGTGCTTTTAAAATAGAATACAGCGAGCCTTGACCTTCGTAACCTAATAAGTGGGCAATAAAACTCACTGTTTTGTGGCGATAAAACTCATCAATATTTGGCATGGCAAAACTAACAATAAGTTTTTGCATGTGTTTATGCGGCTCTATATGCAGCACTTTACAAAGATCTTGTGAACGATATAGCGATGCAGCAATAACAGGCTTTGCTTTAGGTTGACCTTTAATATCACTAAACAGGGTATTAACCCATTGCGCCATAGTGTCAATTTCTGCATCAGCGCAGATCACTAGGCTCATCCACTGGGCTTGATAATGGGTGTTAAAAAAATCTCGCAATTCTTTGCTTACACAGCCATTACGATCCGCTAAGGTTTGCTGATTACCCACTGAAAATTTAGCAAATGGATGAGCAGGATTAACGGTTTCTTTGTGTGCTTGATAGATGCGTCGGCCATCGTCTTTTATTTTTAATTTAAACTCTGCATCAATGGCATTACGTTCTTTTTCAGTTTCGCCAGGGTTGAGAGAAGGTGCAATAAAAAACCGGCTAAATTGGCTCAGTGCTTGTGCAAACTCTTGATTGTTAATATCGAAGAAATAACACGTGTGCTCGGTGCCGGTCCATGCGTTGGTGTTGCCACCGGATTGGGAAACAAAATTACCAAACCCGCCGGATTCCGGAAATTGGTCTGTGCCTAAAAAAAGCATATGCTCTAAAAAGTGTGCGAGCCCTTGTCTATCAACAGGATCGTCAAAGTGACCAGCATTCACGGCCATCGATGCAGCGGCTTTAGTTGAATCTTTATCTTGCACTAACAGGACTTTTAGACCATTGTCCAGTGTGAGGGCACGGTATGTTCTGTTATCATTGCGGCTGATATTCAAATGATGCTCCTGAAACGTTAAGTTTACTCGTTAACAACAATGATAACTTCAGGGCTGCGATTAAATTGCTTGGCGATTTTTACCTGAATATCATAAGCGAAATGTGTGACGTTGTTTTAATATAGCGGACAAACAGGCAAACTGGCTACTGTTTTATATTCTTTAATCGGTTGATTTTTTATGAAAACAATCTTAATAATGCGCCACGGCGAAGCAACACCGATGCAAGCTGACGATGCAAGTAGAAATTTGACCTCGGTTGGCCAACAACAGGCCGAAAAAATGGGTTTATGGTTGCAAGCAACGCATACCCCAACGGCATTGTTAGTAAGCCCTTACATTCGTGCTCAGCAAACAGCGGAAGGAGTAAAAAAGCATAACGCTTTTTTATTCGAAGAAACTTGCAGCGATATAATCCCTGAAGGCAATCCACAAATTGCCGCCGATTATCTAGAAACTCTCATCGCGATGCATCCACAATGCGATACCTGGTTGGTCGTAGCTCACATGCCAATAGTTAGTTATTTAGTTGACCAATTGAGTGCTGGGAATATGCCGATATTTAACACTGGAGCGGTTGCCGTATTGAGTTACGATGAAAGTCGCCATAAAAGCCAATACCTCAGTATTCATGCACCTAATAACGTAGCAGTTTAGCCTCATACCCAAACCTTGCGTTCCTTTTTAAATTTGCTAAATTAGCGACACACTAATTTAGCAAAGACAATTTTATGACAATTGAACGTATTCAAACCGCAACTCGCATGAGTCGTATCGTTAAGCACAATGGTACGGTGTACTTATGTGGCCAAGTATGTGCTGACGCAGAGCAGGGCATCACCGAACAAACGCAAACTATGCTTGATAAAGTTGAGTTACTTTTGAATGAGGCTGGAAGTTCAAAAGAGCATATGCTCAGCGCCACTATTTATGTAAAAAGCATGGATTACTTTGCCGATATGAATGCGGTTTGGGATGCGTGGGTACCAGCAGGTCATGCGCCCGCACGTGCCTGCGTGGAAGCTAAAATGGCCCGCGATGCTTTGTTAGTTGAGATTTCAGTTGTTGCTGCAATCAAGTAACCCCCAAGCAATTGAACGACTTATAAATGAATTTAATTACGCCTACAGTCGTTCAATCACAAAGCTCCCGGTTTGGCACTTTTGTGATAATCAAATTGATGCCGATGAATGTGCAGCACTGGTTTTAAAGGGCATAAAGCAAGCAACTACAACATCACTTTATTGGTTTGAGCATAGTAAAGAAGCGCTTCCCAAAGTAGGTGATTTAGCCATTTTCACTAACTGGCATGGTGAGCCTTTAGGGATTATTGAAACAACGAATGTCGCAATCGTGCCTTACAACGAAATAACCGCTGAATATGCGGCGTTAGAAGGTGAAGGAGATAAAAGTCTTCACTATTGGCGAAAAGTGCACTGGACGTATTATCAGCGGGAACTTGCCGAAACTAAATTTGAACGTAGTAATATGATGCCCTTAGTTTGTGAACAATTTAAATTGGTTTATGTGGCGTAATATTATTTTGTATAGATAAGGACAGACAATGAAATCTAACCCAGTAGTACTTATAACCGGAGCAAGCCGAGGAATTGGTGCTGCAACCGCAATTTATTTTGCTAGTCACGGTTATGATGTTTGTATTAATTATAAAACGGATCAACACAGCGCAGAAAAAATAGCAGAGCAAGCACGCGGCTTTGCTGTAAAAGCCGAAATAGTGCAAGCCGATGTGTCTGATGAAACGCAAGTGCTGACCCTGTTTACAAAAGTAGATGAGTTATTTGGCAAATTAGATGTGCTTATAAATAATGCGGGTATTTTAAAACCGCAAATGCCATTACTTGAGATGGGAGCCTCGCGTATAAATGAAGTGCTAACCACCAATGTAACAAGCGCTTTTTTATGTGCCCGAGAAGCGATTAAGCGAATGCCCAGTGGCGGCAGTATCGTTAATGTATCATCGGCAGCGGCTAAAACCGGTTCACCAAATGAATATATTGATTATGCCGCATCTAAAGGAGCAATGGACACGTTAACCATTGGTTTAGCCAAAGAAGTAGCCAAGTTAGGTATTCGTGTTAACTCAGTGCGCCCAGGGTTAATCTACACCGATATGCACCGCGACGGTGGTGAAGTAAATCGGGTGGAGCGTCTTAAAGACAAGCTGCCATTGGGCCGAGGTGGACAACCTGAGGAAGTTGCCGCTGCAATTTACTTTTTAGCCTCTGAGCAGGCATCGTTTACCACAGGTAGCTTTGTTGATGTAGCTGGCGGTTTGTAAAGGTTAAAGCAATACCGATAACCAAAAACTAAAGCTAATCACACTTAAAACCGTTGACAGTACAACTGCACCGGCTAATGTCACCTGATGTTGACCTATTTGACTGGCAATAAGGTAAGCATTTACACCAACAGGAGAGGCGCTTAATAGCACTAACACGTTCAAAATCTCTCTATCTAATTCAAATGCGTATGCACCGATTAAAAATACCCCAGCAGGAAGTAAAAAAATCTTCATTAACGAGGCGATTAATGCGGGTTGCCAGTTAGCTGCAATTTTGTAAAACGCTAAGTTGGCGCCTAATACAAATAACGCGCAGGCAATGGCGGGGGTCGCTAAAAGCTCTAAACTCTTTGCTAGGTTATCAAACAAAACAATGCCGCTGACATTTAATATTAGTCCGCAGCCGATGCTCAATACAATCGGATTCAGTACCATGCTCTTAGCAAAACTTGACCATGAAAATGCATGTTCGCTGCCCTTTGCGCCGATTAAATAGGTGAGTGCAAACAGCAATGTGCTATGAAAGGTAATGATCATAAAAGCGATGGCGATCATTTCTTTGCCAAGGGATGCAATGATGATAGGAATGCCCACCAACACCATGTTTGAGTAACTCGACGCTAAGCCAAATACACTGTGTTGTTGATAATTTTTTTGCTTAGCTAAATAACAGCGGTCAACCAAAATACCTAAGGCAAATACGCTCAGTACAGGAATATAAAAACTCAGAAAGGCCGATAAACTAATACTTTGCTGTAAATCGATTTGCGACATATTTAAAAATAAAAATGCCGGCAGGCTAATGTAAAAAGTAAACTTACTTAGCCCTGCAATGTGTTGCTGTTCAAAAAACTTTAATTTACAACAACTAAAACCAAGCGCAACAATGAAAATCAGCGGAAAGATGATAGAGAAAATATGCACTGCACTGTTGCCTTGAAATAGGGATAACGTTAACGCTTAGCGTCTAAATTCATCACTTTGTGGTAAGTTTATTAAAATAAGTACCGCACCTTTACCACCGTATTCAAGTGGCGCTTGGTGTATTGCTATGACATCTGGATGCTGTACTAAATATTGCGGCACTTTGTGTCTGAGTATATGTCCACCAATACCATGTACTACACACGCACAGTAGTAATGCTTCTTTTTGCACTCATGGATCAGTCCTGCGAGTTCATCTTTTGCCAACTCCTTATTTAAACCATGTAAATCAAGGGTTAAATCAGGTACAAAGTCACCTCGGCGTAACTGCTTTGCTAAAAAACGATCTTGACCGTCTTGCACATAATTAACCGTTCCGTTGGTATCAATATCTGGCACATATTCATCAGAAAAGAAAAATTCTGCCTGATGTTGCTTTTTTTGCTGGGCAAACAGCTTAGCTTGTGAGATTTTAGGTTTGTTAGCAAAGCGATGCGTGTCTTGTTTAAATACACGGGCACCATTAATACTTTGACGAAACATATCGATGTCGTCAGGGCTAATATCTGCGTTTGAGAGAGGATCTTTTTTCATAGCGGCAGTCTAAACAAAAAAACGCTAGAAATCGAGTGAAAACAGAGTAAAAACTGTGTAAAAAAGCGTTACAATAGGGCAATCATGGGGCCTTAATTGCGCCTCGATTGAATTGATATTTTCTAAAGCAGCAGGTAGATAACGAATATGAGCGAATTATTAATAGAAGAAGCAACCTTAGATGAAGCTGTAGCAGAACTGTCAACGTTACACGATTGGCTACGGTGGACCACGAGTCAATTTGCCAGCAGTGGTATTTTCTTTGGTCATGGAACTGATAACGCATGGGATGAAGCAGTCAACTTGTTACTGCCCGCGTTAAGCTTACCCATTGATGCACCAAAAGAATTAATGCATGCCCGGTTAACTAGCACCGAAAAAAACCGCCTTGCGGGATTAATTGCAGAACGTATAAATGATTTCACGCCAGTACCTTATCTGACTAATATTGCATGGTTTGCTAACATGCCATTTTATGTGGATGAACGCGTATTAATTCCTCGCTCGCCTTTTGCTGAGCTTATTAATAATCGCTTCACCCCTTGGTTAGAAAAACCAGAGTCAGTAGGGCGTATTTTAGATTTATGTACAGGCTCAGGTTGTATTGCTATTGCCTTGGCACAAGTGTTCGAGAATGCGCAAGTTGATGCGGTTGATATATCCTATGAAGCGCTTGAAGTGGCTGATATTAATATCACTGACTATCAACTAAGTGACCGCGTATTACCGATTCAGTCTGACGTATTCAGTGGTGTACCTGGGCAAAAATACGACTTAATCGTAGCAAACCCACCGTACGTTGATGCTGAAGATATGGCTGATTTACCACGTGAATTCCACCATGAACCAGAGCTAGGATTAGCATCGGGACACGATGGTCTTGATGTAACACGTACTATTTTAGATCAAGCTAGTGAGCATCTAACAGATAACGGTTTGTTATTTGTCGAAGTAGGTAACTCTATGGTACATATGGATGCACTGTATCCAGGCGCACCATTTGAATGGATTGAGTTTGAACAAGGCGGATTAGGGGTGTTTGTTATTAGCAAACAACAACTAGATGCCTACTTTGCACAGTAATAATTAGTACTAGCCATTCATCCGAAATGGCTGGGCAAAACAATAGCCGAGTTAATCCTCGGCTATAAGTCATTAGGAATGAGGAAAGTTAATGGCAGGTAATAGCATAGGGCAGTTATTTAAAGTGTCCACCTTTGGCGAAAGCCACGGCGTTGCATTAGGCGGCGTAGTGGATGGCACGCCCGCAGGCCTTGAAATCACTGAGGCCGACATACAACACGATTTAGACAGACGCAAACCTGGGCAAAGTCGCTATACCACGCAGCGCCGTGAGAGCGACCAAATCAAAATTTTAGCGGGCGTTTTTGAAGGTAAAACCACTGGTACTAGCATTGGTTTATTAATTGAAAATACCGATCAACGTTCACAAGATTATGGCAAAATTAAAGACGTATTTCGCCCAGGCCACGGTGACTATACCTACTGGCACAAATACGGCCTTCGCGATTACCGTGGTGGTGGTCGTTCATCTGCGCGCGAAACCGCTATTCGGGTTGCCGCAGGCGCTATTGCTAAAAAGTATTTAAAGCAATTCCATGGTATTGAAGTACGTGCGTGTTTGAGCCAATTAGGGCCAATTAAAGCCGAAAATTACGATTGGGATGAGGTGGAAAATAACTTATTCTTTTTCCCAGACACTAGCAAGCTTGAAGCACTCGATGAATATATGCGCGAGCTTAAAAAGCAAGGTGATTCAGTGGGTGCCAAAGTAAAAGTAGTGGCTAAAAATGTGCCAGTTGGTTTAGGTGAGCCGGTATTTGATAGGCTAGATGCCGAACTTGCCCACTCACTGATGAGTATCAACGCTGTAAAAGGCGTTGAAATTGGCGATGGCTTTGATGTGGTTGAGCAAAAAGGCTCAGAGCACCGTGATGAGTTAACCCCTGATGGTTTTACCTCAAATCATGCCGGTGGGGTGCTTGCAGGTATCTCTACAGGGCAAGATATTATCGCGTCAATTGCACTCAAACCGACATCGAGTATTACCATTCCAGGCAACAGTATTAACACTGAAAACGAAGCGGTGGAAATGATCACTAAAGGCCGTCACGACCCATGTGTTGGCATTCGTGCAATCCCGATTGCCGAGGCGATGATGGCCATTACTTTAATGGATCATTTACTACGTCAACGCGGTCAAAACCCGCATGTTCATCATGAGCATGGGCCAATTAATGGCTCTGTTTAGAGTTTAGTTAAAAGCATTTAGAATTATTTAAAAGCGCGATGTTAATCGCGCTTTTTTGTTGTGGTTATTTTAAGATAGACATCAAAGTTTCAGGAGCGGGATCAGGCTGTGCTTTTGATCTGTCCATTGCGCCAAATGTACTGTTGAATAAGGTGTTATCGGTGATAAGTCTGTCATGGCTATCGAATTTAAAAATGCTTGGTTATTCGTCATTACGACCCATTGTGAGCCTAACTGCGTGCCGCTATAGTTAAATTTGATCAGAGATTTATCGAAGCGCTTACTGTGAGCTTGGAGTACTGGCATCAAATCAATATGATTATTGGATATATGGATAATTAATAAGCCGCCTTTTGTTAGTCGCTGCCAATATAACTGAAAAGCTTCTTCAGTCAGTAAATGGGTAGGAATAACATCACTTGAAAAAGCATCAATAATTAACGCATTCATTAACGGTGCATTATTTTTTTGCTCTTTAGTTAAGGTGATTCTGCCATCGCCAATAGCCACATCAATACGTGCAGGGCTATCTGTTAAATATGAAAAATAATTCATGGCCATGTTGTAAACCGCAGGATTAAGTTCATAAAAGCGGATTTTATCGAACTTATCGCCAAACTTTGCTAATACTCCAGCACCTAAACCAATAATACCTATATTTAAATCTTGTTGCTTTTTTAATGCTGACAATGATTTAGCGATACCAGTATGGTGATGGTAATAGCTGTTTGTGAGTTCAGTTTGTTTATTAAGTGGCTGTGAGCCATGAATCGTTGTGCCATCGATTAGGCGTCGTTCAGCAAGATCAGACGTTGTAATGTTTTTGACAGTGACATAACCGTAAAAATTTCTCTCAGACGCTAAGTTGTATTGATTAAAATTAACAAAAAGATAGCTATATCCTGTGCCCCAAATAACCAGCGTAGCCAGTAAAGCTATTTTATAGCAAGAGGACGTTTTCGTCGTCTGGGTGAATAGCGTGTATATAAATAATGAAAGCGCTACAGCTAACGCCACAATGAATTCGGTTATTTGTTCAAACAGTAGCGGTGCGACTAAGGCACTGAGTAAACTGCCGATCACTCCTCCTAAAGCGATATATAAATAAAATACAGTAAGCAGTGAGCCATCTGGCGCGAGTTTTCGAAGTTCACCATGACAGATCATACAAACAATGAATAAAATAAAGCTGTAGATCACCAGTTGAGCTAAAGCATTAAATTGGCTGCCAAGGAAAAACATCATCAGCCCTGCGAATGCGCTAAATATTAATAAGTACGTCCAATGGGCGCGATTATAGCTTTTTGCGGATGCAAACGCATAACTGAAGGTCAGCAAATATATTACCAATGGTAAAGCCCATATCAGAGGCATAGGCGGGATGTTGATGCTGATCATCTGAGTTGTCGCGATCAACATCATTGAACTGGTTGCTGAGAACGCAATCCACAGCCAATTAGGTTTGACGAGCAAAGTCGTTTTTGACTTAGTAATAGCTTTATCAGCGATACTGCCATTACTAAATAATACATAAATTAGGCACAATAACAGTATGCAGTATGCAAATAACCCCACTGTCCAATAGCTCTTTTGCTCATCGATTGAAAATAAAACTTCAAAAATAAATGGGTAACTCAGCAAAGCAAGTAGTGAACCCAGATTCGAAAGCGAATACCATTGATAAGGTACAGTCATAGCGGTCGATTCAATATACCAGCGCTGCAATAGTACGCTGGTGGCACTTAGTAACATAAAGACTAAGCCAACCTGTAAAAACAATTTAGCAATCACTGACCACGCTGGTGTTAGTGATAAAAATAGACTGACTTCAATTGTGTTAAAAGTAATGATGCTCGATACAGCCACTAACAATGTGTGTATAAATAATTGTCGTTTGAGCTGATAACGGCTTAACAAATGAGCATATAAATAGCCGAGTAACAGCATGCTTTGATAAAAAAATAGGCTGGTTGACCAAACCGAAGCGCTACCGCCAAACTCGGGTAGTAGCTCTTTAGATAAGATAGGTTGAATTTGAAAGAGTAGAAACGCGCTCACAAAAATAATGAATGTCGATAATATCCGTTGCATCTTTTTTATTACTTAGTAAATGGTGCCTAACCATTAACTGAACTAATTAATGCGGCAATGTAATAACCCTTGAGTTTATCTTAAGAAAATCTTAATCTATGATTTGTATGAATTTATTGGAGTTGTAAGTGGGTAGGTTTCGAATCGGGAATTTTGACGTCGATGTTAGCCGTGGTAAAATTTCATCAGCTGAAGGCGTACAAATTGTCGAACCTAAGGTTATGGATGTGCTCCAATTTTTGTACTCTCATAGGGGCAATGTGGTTAGTCAGGAAGAAATTTTTGCAGCTGTGTGGCCTAATTCAGTGTTTAGCCCAAGTAATGTGCAACGCAATATTGCACTGCTTAGGAAAGCATTAAATGAAGATTCTAAAAATCCACAATTCATCATTACCCACCCGAAGCGGGGTTATTGCCTTGAGCTTAACGAACACACACGTTCTCACTGTGTAAAGTGGCCGTTGTTGGCTTTTATTGCCGTGACAATTGTATGTTTGGTTGGTGGTTGGTGCGCATTTGCAACGCAGGTTGTTAAAACTGATTTCTCTGCGTTGGTGCCTGTAACATCAAATGAAGCCAATGAATCCTCTCAATCGCAATCTAATAACGGCAATTATTTAGCATTTGTTCGCGGTGACAATGATAATCAGCATATCTGGCTAAAAGAATTAACGACAGGTAAAGAGGTACAATTATCCCAGCACCCATCGACCTACTATAGTCTAGGCTGGAGTCCGGATAATCGCGCATTGGCTTTTATAGAAAAACAAAATGATGTTAGCCAATTAGCGTATTTTAATTTAGACATGGTAACTCTAACGAGTTTAAATTACGCCAACGTACTGGAATTTAAAGAATATTTAGTTACCAGCCAGCAATTACAATGGACTAATAACAATCAGGTTTATTTTATTGAGCGACGAAAACATAAAAATGATACGCAGCTTTCGACCGTCAATATAGAAACTAAACAAAAACAGGTAATCAAAGCCTCAATGGGTCAAGACTGGTTAAAGTTACATGCGTTGTCGCCAGATCAAACGCAACTAGCGCTTGGTTATGAAGCAGGACAAAATAACTACCGTATTGAAATACTGAATTTAACGGATAATAGTAGTAAAACAATTGCCGTTATTGAAGATGGTATTCAGGGGCTTAGTTGGCACCCAAGTGGTGAATACTTGCTGATAAGCAACACAAATAATCTATTACTTATTGATCGTCAGGGTAACTCAACTGATATCGCCTTTAATAATTATCAAGTTATTCGAGATGCTGCATTCACGCCATCTGGTGAGGAGATATTGATGGAGCTTGTAAATATTGATGTTGATATTTTGCGTGCAACTAGTGCAACACCTCAGCAGTATGAAAAGCTCGTCGATACCTCGTCGGTTGATTTTTTGCCGGTATTCTCACCTGATTCAACTAAGTTTGTCTTTGAATCCCATCGTTTTGGTTTAAAACAGCTATTTTTATATGAGCAAGGTAAACAAACGCTGATTTTTGCAAACCCTAATAATGAAGAACTGTTTGGGGTTGTTTGGTCAAAAAATGGCGAAGAAGTGATCACCGCAAGCAAAGATAAACTGTTTCGAATTGATTTAAAAAGTGGCGATTATCAAGAAATAGCCCACCATCATCATTCGTTTTATCTCAGAGAGAAGTTTTATAATGAAGATGCGATCTTGGTTTCATATCGCGCTGACGATGGCGTTACATTTCACCCAGCAAAATTAGACATGCAAACATTAAGTTTATCGCCATTCACTGGCCAAGGAGAGCGGCTGGCTTGTTATGCAATGGCTTTAGACAAACACGATCAGATTTATTTTTCAAATAACAAACAGGTATTTCGACTCGATCAAGATGGCAATTTTGCTCAAGTATGGCACGCAGATGATAGTGATATTATTGGTCTGGCGGTCGATGAGCAAACGTTGAGTATTACCTTAGAGCAAGAAGATGGTTATGAGCTTAATATGTTTGATTTACAAAGCGCTCACTCAGAAATACGCCATATCGCGAACGAGAAAGGTAATATGTTAATTAATGCTTCACACGATAATACGCAACTTTTATATCTTACTGAGCCAAAGCGAAAACGCACCTTAGTAAGGCTGCGATAGTCTTTAAAACCCAAGATTCACAAGGTAAGTGCATAATCTGCTGCTATTAGCTTTACTAACTCTCGTTTTATCGGGTTATGAGCGTGGTTTGCGTGTAATAGTACGATATCAATAACGGGCAAGGGCGGCAGAGTTGAGTCAGTAACCGTCACCAGCTCCTGAGTGTTACTTACCTCAGCCATCACACCAACGGCTAGATTGGCTTTTACTAATGCTGTGAGCGCACTGAGCGAGCCGCAGCAAGCAACAATGTTAAATGGGCGTTCAGCCTTTAGTAACCCTTCAATAGCCGCTTGATGAAATTTACAATCTCGTTGAAATATTGCAACTGGCAGGGTCATAGCGGATTGATAGTTAAATTCGGCACTTTTAACCCACACACCTTTGCTTGATTCTAAAAAATAACCTTCTTCAGAGCTGGGCGAGCGCGTCGCAATCACCATGTCTAGCAAGCCTTGATCTAGCTGTGTTTTGAGCTGGTTGGTCGGCGCGCAACTGATTTGTAAATCAAGTTGCGGTATATGTTTATGTAATAAAGCCACAACTTTAGGTAATACTGTGCCTGCATAATCGTCAGGACATGCTAAGCGCACGCGAGTTTGCCCACCACCGGTTTTAAGTTGTTTATAGGCTTCATCATGCAGTGCTAATAATTGTTTTGCGTAGCTGGCTAAGTGAACGCCACTTGACGATAGTACAAGCTGCCTGCCTTGTTTGATAAATAATGGATTACCCAGCTCTTGTTCGAGCTTTTTCATTTGCATGCTCACTGCCGATTGGGTGCGGCATACTTGTTGAGCAGCGCGAGTAAAGCTGCCCGTTTCAACAAAAGCGCAAAAAGTACGTAGGGCGTCTAAATCCATATTTAACTCATCTATCAATTTTACTTATGTATTGTATAAAAACTATTGGTAAGTAATTAATTTACTACTGCTTTATATTAGGGATATTAAACACTACTAAGGAACGCAAATGCAATTATTTATCGGTAATAAAAACTATTCGACATGGTCGCTTAGAGCATGGTATTTAATGAGTAAATTCAATGTTATTTTTACTGAGAAACAACTCGTATTAGACACCCCTGAGTTTTATGAAACGCTTAAAAACAGTTTTGCAGTACAGAAAGTACCCGCCTTAGTCGATGGCGACTTGCAGGTATGGGATTCATTGGCAATTTGTGAATACATCAATGATGCTTATTTATCAAATACAGCTTGGCCTATTGATACTGCGCAGCGAGCGACAGCCCGCAGTTTAAGCGCTGAAATGCATACCGGCTTTATGGCGCTGCGTAATGAAATGCCAATGAATATTCGTGCAACTCGCCTAATTGAGTTATCTGCGGCGGCTAAAAAAGACATTAGCCGCATTGATGAAATATTCAGCCAGCAACAACGTAGTTACCCAAATGCGTGGTTGTTTGGTGAGTTTAGTATCGCAGATGCTATGTATGCGCCTGTAGTACTTAGGTTAAAAACCTACCAAATTTCACTTTCAGCTTTGGCGGAGCATTATTGTCAGCATGTTTTAAGTTGCCCTACATTACAACAGTGGATCACCGAAGCGCTAAAAGAAACTGATATTGTTGCTTGCGATGAAGCAGGGGTTGATGTTACTTAAAGTAACTTGCCAAGCGATAAGGTTATGAGGACGTATGGAACAGATTAAGCTATCACACCAAGATACATTAAAGCGGCTAGAAAGGTTTAGTCGCTTTACCGACAGCAGTATTGGCATTCCTTTTACTCGGTTTAAGTTTGGCGTAGAGGCACTGATCGGTATTCTGCCTGGTATTGGAGATCTAGCTGGGCTAATTTTATCTAGCTATATTCTATTTGAAGCCCAGCGTCTAGGAGTTAGTAAGCGTATAAAATTACGTATCGTAATAAATATGTTGATTGATTTTTTTGGTGGCCTAATTCCGCTTGTCGGTGATATTTTTGACGCTTACTTTAAAGCAAATACCCGCAATACCCGTCTACTGAAACGCTACTTAGTAAAACAATAACGATAAAAATAAGTTAGTTTTTATCGTTATTAAAAAAGTATTCTGCGATCACTTGTTTCTGTTGGCCAAACGGGTCTGAAATGCCAATCCCAATGCCGATTATTTTACCCTGCGCTTCAGGCGGGTGGGCTTGCATTTGTTTATTTAAAATAACGAGCTTAGGGCTTTTCTCGTTAGCTAATAATGTTAAATGCGGCTGAAAGTTCTGAAATACATTGGGGCTACCATAGCGCTCAAATGCCGTTAATTTGTTGGGGTAGTTTTTAACCCAGCTAGGGATTGTGGCATTTGTATCGCGTAATGGCTCAATCGCCATTGTTACTTCATCTGCTAGCCTTTGCAGCTTAGGCGAATACTGTAAGTTAATAAATGCCCAATTACTTTGCGTAACACTAAAACCTTGCGCTGTTATAGCAAACTCTTGATGTTGCTCGGTGATACTTTTTACAGCACGTTTAATGTCTTCTTCTGAGCCTTCAACAAAGTCAGTTAAATACAAAGTAACGTGCACTGGCTTACCTTTTTCATAAAAACTCATGATCCCTTCTTTTTTAATGCATCACTAGTTTGCTCAACTAAGTTAATGATTGACTTGGAAGGGATTGCAAACACATTGATGCTGACACTTTTTGCAAATGAGGGCAGGGGGATACTTATCAGCGTAATTAAAGTAACAACTAAAAGCTTCGGTCGTTTTATAAAAAGTAATTTGAACATGGGTTTATAATTTTATTCTTAAATTCGGATAGTAAGTGTAAAGAGGATAAGGGTTATTACTTGAACAGTAAATAAAAGGAGCTAGATTGCAGCGAATACATATTTTTGGCTTAGCTAAATTTGCAAAGTAAAGGCAAGACAATAACGCATGGCTGCTTAGTCGTTATCAACTTTTACATTCTTGCTAAAAGCCCGTACAATTCGCCTCGATTTTAATGTGCATTTGTTGCATTTTACCGAGGCGAATTAATCAGACTTTTATGCATCAAATAGCCGATTTAACATCTATTTTTGAACGCACTTTTTACCACAGCCATAATACACGCTTGGTCAAAGGTGAGCATGAGCCTATTTATATTCCCGCTGATGTTAAAACGCCGTATCATCAAATTGTGTTTGCCCATGGTTTTTATGCCAGTGCACTGCACGAAATAGCTCATTGGCTGGTGGCGGGTGATAAACGTCGTTTACTCGAAGATTACGGTTATTGGTATTGCCCAGATGGCCGTGATAAAGCTCAGCAAGCAGAATTTGAAGCCGTTGAAGTAAAACCGCAAGCAATCGAGTGGGCGTTGAGTGTTGCTACAGGTTTTGAGTTTAATGTTTCGGTTGATAATTTAAATGGTGAGCAAACCTGTCGTTTTGATTTTCAGGCGCGAGTACACAAGCAACTTTTACAGTTACTAAAAATAGGCTTTAATCCTCGTACTACTGCACTTTTAAAAGCATTAAGCGAATTTTACAATACGCCATGGCCATTGAATGCTGGGCAGTTTGTATGGCAACATCCTCAGGAGTTAAGTAATGCAGTTTAAGTTAGGACTAATTGTAAACCCAGTTGCTGGTTTAGGTGGCAGTGTGGCGCTCAAAGGTAGTGATGGTGTTGCGGCTAAAGCTCTGGCCCTTGGCGCTGAGCCAAAAGCTAATTTACGCACTAAAGCAGCGCTTGAGGTGTTATTGCCTTATCAAGATAAAATAACAATTTATACTGTTAATCACTCAATGGGTGAAAGCACCGCGGCAGATCTTGGTTTTAATACCGAAGTTGTGTATCAAAGCGAGCACCCCAGTAGTGCAGATGATACTGAGCGTGCAGCCAAGGTATTGCAACAGCTAGGTGTTGATTTAATTTTATTTGCTGGTGGCGATGGCACTGCGCGCAATATTTGTCATGCGGTTGAAGATAGCGTACCGGCACTTGGCATTCCTGCTGGCTGTAAAATTCATTCAGGGGTTTATGCAATCACGCCAAAGGCCGCAGGGCGGGTAGTCGAAATGCTGGTCAAAGGTGAACTAGTTACCTTAGGCGATGCCGATGTGATGGATATTGACGAAGATGCGTTTCGTCAAGGCACAGTTAAAGCAAAACGTTATGGTGAAATGCAAGTACCCAGTGAAGTACGTTATGTACAAGCGGTAAAAAATGGCGGTAAAGAAACCGACGAGCTGGTACTTGCTGATATTGCCGGCTATGTCGTCAGTGAAATGGATGAAGATACGTTATATGTAATGGGCAGTGGCTCAACAGTTGCAGCTATTATGCAAGAAATGGGACTTGAAAATACCTTATTAGGTGTTGATTTAGTTGCAGATCAAAGCTTAATTGCGCAAGATCTTACAGCTGAACAATTATTAGCGATGACCCATCAGCGCGACACTAAATTAGTGATCACGCTAATTGGTGGCCAAGGCCATATTTTTGGCCGTGGCAATCAACAGTTAAGCCCAGCACTTATTCGCGCGATAGGGCTGGATAATATTATTGTGGTGGCTACCAAAACTAAATTACAGGCTTTAAACGGCCGCCCGCTCATTTGCGATACAGGCGATAGTGAGCTGGATGATGAATTAAGCGGTTATATTCGTGTAACCTGCGGATTTAACGACCATATTATGTATGCAGTAGGCCATCAAGATTGATTGGTAGAAGACCCTGCAAAATCAGGAGAAGTAGAAGTGAGTTTAGTAAATTATATTGACGCAGCCCAACAGTATTTTGATGACTTAGTGATCAAAGCCACTGATGATGAGTTATTTGCCGGTGGTTATTTACGAGGCCATTTTGATTTAGCAGTAGGCTATGCGCAAGTTGAAGAGCTTAATCTTGAAATAGATGAGCTCAATGAAACCGTTGAAAAAAGTTTAGTGAAAGCGTATCGCAATGGTGAGCTTAACGAAGAAGATAAAGCCCTAGTAGTAAGATTATGGGAAGAAGTAAAAGCACTCGCTTAAAAGACTAAATAAAAAGTTATTTAAAAAAACGGCAATAGTGCCGTTTTTTTGTGCATTGAGCCTATTTAGTTCCTATAAAATGTATTTTCTGTTCACTTAAAATTTACCTCATTCCCTAGATACGCTAAAGTACCACTGACTAAACTCTAGGGAACAAGTGAAATGAATAATAATAAAGATGCGGCAATGCCCTCGGGCATAGTTGCGCGATTTTTAAATTTTGTTGAGCGGGTAGGAAATAAACTGCCTGATCCGGCAATCATCTTTTTGTTTGCCATGTTACTAATTTGGCTACTGTCGTGGTGGTTCTCAGGTGTTACTTTTGACGCTATCGACCCTCGTACCGGTGAAGCCATTATTATTAATAATATGTTGGCGAGTGATTCGTTGGCGACCTTTTTATCATCAATGGTAAAAACTTTTACCGGTTTTGCACCGTTAGGTGTGGTGTTAGTGGCCATGCTGGGTGTAGGGGTTGCTGAACATTCTGGCTTTATTAATACTGGCCTTAAGTTAATGTTAAAGGTGACACCTAAAAAACTTTTAACACCGTCAATTATTTTAGTCGCCATCGTCAGCCATACAGCAACCGATGCAGGTTATGTGTTAGTCATTCCGTTAGCTGGTGTTATATTTTATGCAGCAGGGCGCCATCCATTGGCGGGTATTGCGGCGGCATTTGCGGGAGTCAGTGGTGGCTTTGGTGCAAACTTTATTCCGTCGGGGATTGATCCACTACTGCAAAGCTTTACCCAAAGTGCGGCGCAAATTATTAACCCCGCGATGTCGATTAACCCATTAAATAACTGGGCGTTTACCTCGGCTTCAAGTTTATTCATTATTTTATTAGGCTGGTACATCACCGATAAAATCATTGAACCACGGTTAAAAAATACCGAATTAGATGGTAATAAAGAAGATTTACCTGCATTTGAAGATGCCCGTAGCGACGAAAAACGCGCGTTTTTTATTGCAAGTACAGTGATGATTGCAGGTCTTGCGTTATTAGCCTATGTGTCAGCCCCTGCGGACTCTGCAATGCGAAGCGAAGATGGCTCTTTAACTAATTTTCGCTCGCCTTTAATGCAATCTATCGTACCGCTAATTTTCCTACTGTTTTGGATACCTGGTGCAGTGTATGGTTTTACCGTTGGCACCTTTAAAAGCTCTAAAGATATGATAGATGCCATGAGTAAAGCAATGGGCGGCATGGCGTATTATATTGTAATGGCGTTCTTTTGTGCCTTGTTTATTGCTGCATTTAGTAAATCAAACTTGGGAGCTCTGCTGGCAATTGAAGGCGCGCAGCTGTTAAAAGCCATGGAGTTACCAAGTGCGGTGACTGTTGTCGGTATCATCTTTTTAACTGGTTTTGTAAACTTGTTTGTTGGCTCAAGTTCAGCAAAGTGGGCGCTACTGGGCCCGGTGTTTGTGCCTATGTTAATGCAGTTAGGTATCTCGCCAGATTTAACTCAAGCGGCTTATCGCGTGGGCGATTCTAGTTCAAACATCATCACTCCTTTAATGCCGTATTTCCCATTAGTTGTGGTGTACTGCCAAAAATACGTCAAAGGCACCGGTATCGGCACGCTTATCGCGATGATGCTGCCGTATTCAATTGCCTTTTTAATCGGTTGGAGTTTATTTCTACTCGGCTACTGGGCACTTGGTATACCGCTTGGATTAGATGCAAGCTACGTTTATCCAGCAGTATCGCCTTAATAAATCACGGCTAAATATTTATGTGTAAAAACCTCGTCATTATAATGGCGAGGTTTTTTTGTGGTTAGTTTTATCCAGCCAGTTGTCAATTCGATCGTATACCCAGCTTGGTACGTATAAACCGGTAAATATATTCGTTAACTAGGTTTTAGTATGGCCAATGAACGCGCTGTTCCTACATCTCGATTTTCACGCTTTGCAAAGTTAGGCTCATTAGCAACCAGTGTCGCGAGTAATATGTTATTTGAGGGAGCCAAAAGTACTCTTTCAGGAAAGGGTTGGGATAATAAGAGCTTATTACTGCAGCCTAAAAACATAAAAAACCTAGCGACAGAACTATCACACTTACGCGGTGCGGCAATGAAATTAGGGCAGCTACTGTCAATGGATGCTGGGGATCTACTCAGTCCAGAGCTTGCTCAATTACTTGCATTACTTCGATCAGACGCTAACCCCATGCCACACAAACAACTCATTACTGTATTAAAAGAGCAGTGGGGAGATGACTGGTTATCGCGCTTTTCACATATTGAGCTTAGGCCATTTGCTGCCGCTTCTATTGGTCAAGTGCATTTGGCCTACCATGAAAACGGCGAGCAATTAGCTGTAAAAATTCAATACCCGGGGATCGCAAAAAGTGTGGTCAGTGATGTTGATAATGTTATATCGCTGCTTACATTGTCTCGTTTATTACCTAAAGATCTTGATATTAAGCCACTCGTCGCAGAGGCTAAAATACAATTATTAGCGGAAGCTGATTATCATCGTGAAGCGCAGTATTTATTACGTTATAAAAATGCATTGGCAAATAACCGACACTTTATTGTTCCTAACGTCTATAAAGAGCACAGTACTAAACAAATATTAACGATGCAGTATATTGAAGCTCAGCCTATAGAGGGAATTACCGATTTACCCAAAGCAGAGCAAAGCTTTGTGGCACAGCAACTTATTGCGTTATTTTTCAAAGAAATGTTTGAATTTAGACTGATACAAACAGATCCAAACTTTGCTAATTTTCATTATCAACCAGCCACACAAAAAATCGTTTTATTTGATTTTGGGGCAACCCGCGAGATTTCGCCTCAGTTGAGCCAAGCTTATCTAGCTTTATTTAAAGCAGGCAGTGAGAATAATCGTGATGGGGTATTAAATGCGGCCACTCAGATTGGTTATTTTAAAGATACATTGCGTGACAGTTATAAAGATAATGTCATAGAGCTATTTTTAATGGCGTGTGAGCCACTGCGTCACGATGGTGATTTTGATTTTAAAAATAGCCAACTGGCAGCAAATATTAAAGATGCTGGGTTGCAACTTAGTGCACAAGCACAGCAATGGCATACACCACCAGTGGATGCATTATTTATTCACCGTAAACTTGCTGGTTTATATTTGATTGCGGCTCGCTTAGAAGCAAAAATAGATGTTAGAGCGTTATTTATGCCAATTTTATTAAAAACATGATTATTTTAGCGAATTCAAATATTCATTCAATGCAATTGCTATCAACGACTCTTATGACTTCACAAAATCTTCCCCTCACGAATATTTACTTTATTCCAAACACAAAAAAACCTTGTCACTTTCGTGGCAAGGTTTTTTTATTAAAGAGTCGTTGCTTATTTAGCTGTGAAGCTTACTGGGCGACGTTCTTTACGAGGACCGCTACGCTTATCACCGCGTGCACTGTCATCTTTGTTAAAGCTGCGTTTTTTGTCACCTGATGGACGCTCAGAGCGTTCAGCACGTGGTTCAGCAGGACCTTGATCTTGTGTTAATGTTAAGCCCATTGGACGTTTACAAATAAACACTTTTTGGAAATGATCAAGTACATCTTTAGGCATGTTTTGCGGTAATTGAACCGTACTGTGATTGTCGTGTAAACGAATATCACCAATAAACTTGCTTGAGATGTCAGCTTCGTTAGCGATAGCGCCAACAATGTTCTTAACTTGAACACCATGTTCACGACCTACTTCGATACGGTAAGTATCCATAGGGCCTGCATCACGGCTATTACGTTCACGTGGTTTAGCATCACGGTCACGTGCAGGGCGTTCGCTGCGTTCGTTACGACGACCACGGTCACCACGATCATTACGCTCACGTGGGTTACGGTCATTACGTTCGCTACGCTCACGTTGTTGGATCTTAACTTCTTCAACCTTAATTGGTGATTGTTGCTGTGCTAAACACAGTAACGCACCTGCTAGGTCTTCAGGAGCAAGTTCAAGCTTTTGCGCCATATTAGCTGCTACTTCATTAAAGAAAGTAATATCTTTATTTTCAAGCGCAATAGCTAATTTAGCTTGTAACGCTTCGATACGTTTTTCTTCAACAACTTTTGCAGTTGGTAGTTCAACTTGCACAATATCTGAATTCGTATGACGAATGATATTTTTAAGTAAATAACGTTCGTTATGTTTTACGAAAAGAATCGCTTTACCAGTACGACCAGCACGACCTGTACGGCCAATACGGTGAACATAAGCTTCAGAATCTTGTGGGATATCGTAGTTGATAACAAGGCTTAAACGGTCAACATCTAGACCACGTGCTGCAACGTCTGTTGCGATAACAACGTTTAGCATGCCACTTTTTAAGCGTTCTACTGTGCGTTCACGTGCTTGCTGGTTCATGTCACCGTTAAGTGGAGCTGCAGAGAAACCTTCGCGCTCTAATAATTCAGCAAGTTGTACTGTATCGTTACGTGTACGTACGAAAACAATCGCGCCTTCATATTGTTCAGCTTCTAAAAAGCGAACAATCGCTTTATTCTTGTGTACGCTGGCATTCCAAAATACTTGCTCAACAGATGATACTGTTGAGTTACGCGCAGATATATGAACCTGTTCAGGGTTATTCATATATTTGCTGCTGATGTTTTGAATTTGCTTAGGCATGGTCGCAGAGAAAAGACATGTTTGCTTTTCGCGCGGCGTTTTTTCCATGATGTTTTCAACATCATCGATAAAGCCCATACGTAACATTTCATCGGCTTCATCAAGTACAAGAGCTTGTAAGCTGTCAAACTTGATAGTGCCACGGTTAATATGATCGATTAAGCGACCTGGAGTAGCGACAATAACTTGCGCGCCACGACGAAGTGCACTTAATTGGATACTGTAGCTCTGGCCACCATAAAGTGCCAATACTTCAATACCACGAACATGTTTAGCATATTGTTCGAATGCCTCAGCTACTTGGATCGCAAGCTCACGGGTTGGTGTGAGTACAAGGATCTGCGGCTGCTTCACAGACGGGTCAATATTATTAAGTAATGGCAGTGCAAATGCTGCGGTTTTACCTGTACCCGTTTGAGCTAGTCCCAGTACGTCCTTTCTTTCTAGCAATAACGGTATACATTGAGCTTGGATTTCAGATGGTGTCTTGTAACCCAACTCTTCAACTGCCTTCAAAATTGCAGGAGAAAGATTTAGAGATTCAAACGTGACTGGTTCTGACATTAATACGCCTCAACGAATTTAAAGAGGCGCGCATTGTATAGGATTTACGAGGCAAATGCTTGTATAAATTGAAACTAATTTGTATGTAGTTGATGTTGGTCATAATTTAATCAATTTGATTGTGGGTAAATCAAATTGATTAACAAATTTTATACAGAACTTATTGATAAAGTCCAAGATTCTCTTTAGCGTAAGCTTCAAACTCAGTGAAACCACCGATGTGTGCTTGGTCAATAAAGATTTGTGGCACGGTTGGGCAAGGCTTACCTGCTGATTGTTCTAAATCGGCTTTACTAACGCCTTCTTTAATAATATCAACATAACGGTATTTAAAATCATCACGTTCATTTGCTAGTTTTTCAGCAACATCTTTAGCACGTACACAATAAGGGCAGCCTTCACGGCCAAAAATTACAGTTAACATATCGCTCTCCTCGATTTTATTTACATTCATCTTAACTAATTGAGAAAAAATAAACAGCGTAAAAAAACGATTGATGAATTCTATTTTAATGATTGCATACACCTTTAATCAGTATTAAAGGTGTATGTGGGGTGGCTAATTAAAACTTAACACTAAAGCCAATTGAAGGGCGCATTTCAAAATCATCCTCGTTTTCTTTGATAATTAAATCATTAGTCGAGGTTACTTTCTGATAATCTAAATCAATGCTACTGGTGTTTGCTTGGCCGTAGGCGTTCATTAATTCTAAAATTAACACACCGTCTAAGCCCCAAAAGTCGGTTTGACGTTCAAAACGAAGATCAAGCCGATGATAAACATCGAAACGCTCAGAAAATGGATCACCATATTGTGGTAAAAAACGTCCTTCGAATTCGGAATTTTCTGTGACGCCAACAATCGGGGTGTAAGCTTGACCGCTGCGGGCAGTAAAGTTAAAGCCCCCTTGCCATTTTTCACTGATTTGGTAATTAAACACCATGTTGACAACTAAAGGGGTATCAGCGTAATAATCCCGAGTGATATTTTGGCGTTGGTCAGTACGTTCACTTTTGGCATAACTAACTGCAAGCCAGCCATACCATTTATCAGTTTTATTTTTGTTTATTAATAGATCAACACCGTAAGCTCGCCCAGTTACATCATTACTGTAACGAATTGCTGCATCGGAATAATTGTTTAATGCCAACGGTAAATCGTCCATGGTTTTGTAATACCCTTCAATAGACCATGTCCATTCATCGGCAAGTTCTTGTGCAAAACCCAAACTGCTGTGTTTTGAGGTTTGCGAACGTAAATTCGGGTTGCCGTGTTCAGGCAATAGAGTGTCAATATCTTGCATGCGATTATAATGCCCGTATTTAGCATTGATGCTATTGTGATTATTAATAAAGTAGCTAAGCGTAAGGCGCGGCATCACAAAATCTTCATCAGTGTAATCATTGCTTTGATATTGCACGCCGACTTCGCTTTGCCATTGTTCGTTAATAACCCAAACATGGCTAACACCAACAAAGTACTTATCAAGGGCTAGCTTGTCTTTGCCAGTTATTCGCTCACCTTTGTTTAGATCGCAATCAGGATCGAGCTCGGTACAAAGATATTGAAAACTATCGTAACTGTAAGTACTGTCGTTATCAAAATAGGCGGCATCAAAAACCAGTTGCTGGGCTTTAGTAACACGCCAATTTAATCGTCCTTTATAAGTGATTTGCTTTTGTTGTTCTTCATCAAAATAGCCATCACTTAGCGTGGCACGTTTAGCGTATTCCAATCGGCCAGAATGTTCGAGCGAACCAACGCCTAAGCGTAAATGAAAGTCTTTATTAAAGTGATCCCATAAAATACTTTGGCTGGTAAATTCACGAATAAAATCAGCATCGCCTTGATACTCAGGATTTTTTAGTGAAAGTTCAGCGCGTTGATTAAAGCCTGCTGCAACCGAGTCTTTTGCGCCTGTAAATGACACTGTTAGGGCGTTTTGATTGTTTATATCCCAGATCCATTTGCCTTGGTAATCATGATCATCTGGGGGATCATTGATGGTGATACCACTGAGTTCACCATCGTCGTTTTCAAGCTCTTCACCTTTAGAGAAGAACAGTGGTAATGTACTTTTACGTGCTGATAAATAAAACGCGGTGTTCTGCGTGAGTTGCCCTTCAACAAAGACACCGGCATTAAACATTGTAAGATCAAGCGTGGTAGTAATCGGTTGATATTTAGGATTACGCAGTGTTACGTCAAATACGGCACCGGTGGCGTTGCTGTAACTGGTGCCATAGCCGGCTGAGTAAAGTTGAAAATCTTGAATAATGTACTTGTTGAAAATAGAACTGCCGAAATCATGAAAAATATAGCCTGCAGGCATAAAATCCACTTCAAACAAATTATCATCGGGCGATGAGCCACGTACCGCCGGTTCACTCATTGAGCCGCCAGCGGCGACAACGCCTGGTAATGCAAATACTGCCCGCAGTGGATCGCCCATAGCACCGGGCATAGTGATCAGTTTTTCAGTATTTTCGGTTATTTCACTGGTAATGCTACTGCGTTTATAAACGGTTTCAAGACGCTCTATTATTTCTTCATTAGCATCAACGTTGGCGTGCGTTAAAAATGGCAAACACAACGCCAGTGGCGTTAAACGGTAAAGTGATGGCAAGCAGGTGGCTAACATGATTCTTCCATGGTTATGAGTAAGTGTGACTGCGACCTATAGTAATGAGAAAATATATAAAAATACGTAGTAAACTGTACGAAAATGTAGGCAAATGTAGGGAGGTGTTACAAGCTGTTACATTTAGTTTTGAGCTCTGATAGTAATACCTAATTGGCTTGAATAGCCCATTGAGCGTGCGGTTATTCGCAGTTGTTGATCAATTACATAGTAAGTAGGAAAGGCGCTGATTTTATAATTACTCTGGGTATTTTTATCGCCTAGTAAAATGGGCATTGTGAGTTTAAGTTCACTAACAAACTGCGCAACTGCTTGTTCATTTTTATAATCAAGTGCAATGCCAATGGCGTTGATATTAGAATCAACCAATGCCGCTTCTAGGTTTGGCATACTGTAACGACAGATTGTGCACCATGGCGCAAAAAAATAAACCACGGTGGTGTTACCTTTGAGCATCGCAATATCAATACGTTGTTCGCTGTCATTGAGCACAGGTAAATTAAAATATGGAGCAGGGCTGCTATCTGAGCTGAGTAAATTGCGTTGCTGATATGTAGTCACTACAAAAAACACCACAACTAACATAATTATATTGAGCAGCAAACTCGTTACTTTTTTCATATCGACCTCTAAAGCTAATTCCCCTTATTACTATTTAAAGACTTGAAAAGCAAACTTTGAATCCTCACTTTATTGAGTAGGCAAAAAGAGATTTTGAAAAAAAATAAAACTTTTTTTCAAAAATAATCTTGAAAACAATTTTGCCGTCCATATATAGTTTAGTGAGGACGCCTGATGGGTCCCAACTAAACAGAAGTAATTGAAATTTATATTATTAATTAAACTTTGTTTGCGCTTGTTCAACCGAAAAGCACATGCAAAATATCGCTTAAATATGAGGATATTATTATGCGTACAGTAGATTTATCACCACTTTATCGTTCATTCATTGGCTTCGATCATTTAGCATCTTTAATGGATGCGGCCGCTCGCACTGACAAGCAGCCAAGTTTTCCTCCGTATAACATCGAAGCACTCGATAAAGACAAATATCGCATTACTATGGCTGTTGCCGGTTTTAGTGATAATGAGCTGACGATAGAGTCAGAAAATAACACCTTAAAAGTTGCTGGCATTAAAGCCAATAAAGATGACAGCGCAGAGCGCAAATTTATTCATCAAGGCATTGCTGAGCGCAACTTTGAACGCAAATTCCAGCTAGGTGACCACGTTAAAGTACTCGGCGCTGATTTAGCCAATGGGCTACTTAGTATCGACTTGCAACGCGAGATCCCTGAAGCACTTAAACCACGTAAAATTGAAATTGGCAGTGGTAACTTGCTAGAAGGTAAATAACCATCCCTTTGACAGTGTTTTTCCCCTAATTTACTTGTTATTTTTAGTAGCCGCCTCAGTTGAGGCGGCTTTTTTAGCTTTGCTTAAACATCGGATCCGCTTAGCGCACCATTAATCGCAGATGATTAATGATGCTGTGTTCAGTTAGTATCTTTACTTTTTAATTTGGCTTGCATGTCTTTTAAGGCGGCAATTTTATCAATAGCAACTTGCAGCTGCCGTTGAGGGAGGCCTTTTTGACGGCCTTTTTCGAGCAAGCTTTCAAGGTTAGTTATTTTTTGTTGAGCAGCTATTACAAAGCGTTGCTCGAGCTGAGTTTGCTGCTGTTTATGAAAATCGAGGTAAGCTTGATGATCGGTTAAGTCGCCTTGAAACTGACTCGCACTGATTGGATTTTTTGCGATGACAGGCAAGTAACTCGGTGTAGTAATGGGCGGCAGTTGTTGACTGGCATCAGTATTTTTTAATGAGGTGTGACTATCAATCGCCGCTTCAGCAGTCATATCTGGATTAATAGCTGTCGGTGCCGACGCATTATTTATTTGTGGTGCGGGCGTTACTGGCGTTAAATCATCAGCAGCGCGGATGGGAGCTATTTCACGTTTTCGCTCTGTTGTTAAATTTATTACTAAAAAACCTAAACAAGCGACGCCTGTAATTATGTAGATAGCTTTTTTATTCATAGTTTTACAGCATTTTGTTGTTGCCAAGCCAGCCAATTTTGCTGATAGCGTTGCTGCGCTTTTTGTATTGCGATGGCTTTTTTAGCTTGATAGCGAACAGTTTCGTCAGTAGCGCTAAAGTAGTTATACTGATGGTTATTACTAATTATGACGACCCATAGACCTTCAGGTGAGCGCATCACCGCAGATAATTCTTCTGCTTTTAGCGTATAAGCCAGTTGCACAGCCCAATTACTTTTATTTTTGCGAGTTAGTTTATTGTGATACTTAGCATAAATGTCGGTTTGCTGTGATATATATAATGCATCTGTAAAAGAGCTTGCTTGTACTGTGTTTCTAAAGCGAACCGCTTGCTCTCGCTCAGTAAACACAGCGCCGTAAGCTGTCACTTCACTAAGGTATTTAAAGCGCGCTTTATTTGCCTGATAATAATTTTTTATTTCTTTATCGGATATTTGTTGTTCAAGACTGTCGAGTATTGGGCTTTGAACGTGCATCATGTCTTTAATACCTAGCCAACTTTGAATCGAAGGCCTTAAAATATCGCCTTTTGCTAGTTCTTCTAGGTGTGCGATACTGATCCCTTGCTTTAAAAGTAATGGCGTCGCTTTTAAAAGCAACGCCTCAAATTGTTGCTTTTTTATCACTTCAGTTTTGAATAAGTCACTTTCACCTTGGTGCAGTCGAAAGCGTACTTGCATAGATAAAGGGGCTATAAACTCATAAAGATTGACGGCGGTTGTAAAGAGCCCTCTGAGCTCAGTGCGCTGCATTTTATTGATTTGTTCAGCGTTGTATTGGCCATCAGCAGGGTAGCTAGGCAATACTTTGAGCAGCCACTGGGCATTATATTGTGTGAGATTACTTCCTTTAACATAGGATGTTGATAAATTGAGTTGCCTGTCAAATATGTTCATTAAATAGCGCTCAACATGGTACTGCGTGCTAAAGCCTACCGCAGATTGACGTTCAAGCAGCTCAGGCATATGTTGTTCTGCTTGATATAATAAAAATTGATTTTCAAACATATGTTTACGAACGTCTTTGCGACTAATGTTGGCATTGTGTTGTTGATAAACTTGCTGCATTAAACGCACTTCAGCAGCGCTATATTGGTTAAATGATGCCATTGTTAGGCTGCTATAAAGCAGTCCTAACAATAACAAAATACAACTGCTCAGCGCTTTCATTGGCGTACGACCATGGCATGATTAAGTAGGTGCACAACCATGGCAATCGCATGTGGGATCACTTGTTTTGCCGTATTTAAGCGGTCGTAATGGTCTTGTGAATTAAGCACAATACCGCCTTGAGCATAAGAAAAAGCGCCACCTTGTGTCAGTAAAGGACGTACGTCTTGACTGTTTATATCCAGTGCTGAAAATGTTTGCATGGCTTGTGTAATAAGGGCAGAGTCATTGAGTTGTTCCTGATCATAGTAGTCTTTTACCCAGCTTTCCCAGCTTGAATGATTGAGATCAGATGTGGTCCAAGTATGGTGTGGTTGTAGTAAGTCAGTTGTATGGAAAACAAAACCTAACACTTGTGGGTTGCCACTTTGCAAATAGCTTTGATACCAGTATTGACCTAAATTATCAATTGGCTGAAAAGGCATTTCTTCAAAGTCATCGTACATGTTGTAATTTGATTGGCTGTCAATTCGGTAATTAGCTTCAGTAATACCATAGCTGTTGTACTTTGATGAATCGGCATTAAACCAGCCTGTTTCACCGCCTTGACCGTCATCAAGGTAGTCACCTTTTAACCAGCTTGAAGCCAAGTTATCAACGGTGCCCCATACCGTCAGTTTTTGGTAATTGTAGCCACCAAAGTCGTTACCGTGTTGATCAGCCCCTTGGGTATGGTTTTGGAAATGCCAATAGCTGGTATATTTAACAATACTCTCTGCTGCTCCCCATATTGGTGCTTGAACACATGACCCCGTTACAGCACCACAAAAGAAGGTGTCTTCAAAGTCATCCACATCATAGGCTGCTTGGCCTAGTACTTCGGCTAACTGGGTTACCGTCATATTATTTTGTTGAGCGTATTTGCTTAATGCCGAAAACTGTGTGCTGCTTGGGTGCTGCTGCATATAGTTCACTGCATCGATGACGATACGTTTATGTGTTTCTTGGCTAAATGCCTGTGCTTGGCTTGTACTGATCAGTAATAATGCCGTTAAAAACTGTTTTTTCATCGTGTTCTCATAGTGTTGTGGAGTAATTTCTAATATTAGAAAGTAGGGTAATTACACTATAATTACAAATTAATTAAACATTTAATTAACAATATTACCTGATATGATACTTCTGTTAGAGTTTTTCTATATTATTTAGGCACCATTGCGCTCGCTCTAAAATAGCGTGCTGTTGTGATGTATCTTGTTTTTGCCAATTTTTATAGACCATGCCAATACGTGGGTTACGAGCTAAGCGGGCTTCATGGGTGTGCATAAATTGCCAATATAAACTATTAAAAGGGCAAGCCGTGTCGTCACTTTTTTGTTTTACGTTATAGTGGCAGCTGGTGCAGTAATCACTCATTTTGTTTATGTAGTTACCGCTTGCGGCATACGGTTTTGTGGCGATTAGGCCGCCATCTGCAAATTGACTCATACCACGGGTGTTAGGCATTTCTACCCATTCAATGGCATCGATGTAAATGCCCAAATACCAGCTATCAACTTCATTTGGATCAATACCGGTTAATAAGCAAAAGTTTCCGGTGATCATTAAGCGTTGAATATGATGCGCGTAGGCGGTCTCTAAGCTCTGCGTGATTGCCTGTTTCATACAGTTCATTTTTGTTTTGCCACTCCAAAAATAATCTGGTAACAGACGAGCAGCCTCAAGTTCATTTTTACTCGCGTAATCAGGCATATTTTGCCAATAAATACCTCTTACATATTCTCGCCAACCTAAAATTTGCCTAATAAACCCCTCAACTTGGGCAAGCGTGATCTGTTCTTGGCGTGCCGCAAACTTAGCCAGTACTTGCTTAATAACTTGCATTGGGTGCAGCATTTTTGTGTTAAGTGCAAACGCGATACGACTATGATACAAGCTCCATTTGTATGAGCTCTGACAGGTCATCGCGTCTTGAAATTTTCCGAAACAGGGGAGTAGATGAGTGCAAAAGTAATCGAGTAATTGTTTTGCTTGAGCACGACTGGTTGGCCATAATAAAGTTGCTGAACAATGGCCAAGGGTATTTACCTGGTGTTTTTTTATGCGCTGTAAAATAGCTTCAATATTATTGGTAAATATTTTTGGTTCAGGGATAGCAGCTAAATCAGTTTTTTTTAATTTGTTACGATTGTCTTGGTCAAAGTTCCATTGCCCGCCTAGTGGAGCATTATCTTGCATCAATATGTCAAAGCGCTTGCGCATCATGCGATAAAAAAATTCCATTTTCACATGCTTATCTTTTTTAAAATGGTCGCTGATATCAGCAAAAGGTAATAAAAAATGTTCGCTGTCTGTGGCACTAACATTAAAGTCACTGCTGTTTGCAAACTCTTGCAGTTGAGTTTTTAATCTATACTCATCAGGATACTGATATTGGATTTGTTGACACTGATATTGCTTCGCCAAGCGTGTTAGTAATGAGGTAATGCATGCGTCATCGTGGGTATCATCGAGTGTTAAATGAAGCACATTTAATTGTGCTTGTTTGAGCGCAGTCGCAAAGTTCTCCATTGCCGCAAAAAACGCCGCTACCTTTTGTATATGGTGTTTTACATAATCTGTTTCTTGTTTTAATTCAGCAATGACATAAAGGTATTGTGTTTGATCCTCTTCTTTATACCAACTGTGATTGGCATTAAGTTGGTCGCCAAAAATAAATCTCAGAGTTTTATAGATCATTAATTTTGCTCAAAATTGTTTTATACGAATTAAATTGTCGATTAGATCGCATTTATTAATACTGATAGTCGTGGTATAGGTATTAATACGTAAACAAAGGAGTGTCGCCTTATGAATCAATATCAGTATGCTATTTGCAAATTTAAAATTGTTTTACCTTGTCTCATTGCACTTTGCCATGTTAGTTCTTTGCATGCCACAGTCTATCAGTGTGAAAAAAAAGGCGTCGTGGAATTTAGTCAATTTCCATGTGGTGATGATGCGAAACTAATCTCTGTAAAAGAGCAAAACCCAAGCTTATCTAGTCAGATTGTTGCTAATGAAAATATTGATACCTCGGGCGTTGATAGTTATATTCGGACTCGGCAAATTGATGCTGATATTCAACAGCATCAAGATAAAATTGATAGCTTAAGCGAGAAAATGAATCAGCAAATTGCCGCCTTAGGTGAGCAATCAGATGCGCAGTTAAATAATTTATCTGGTGCAAAAAAAGAAACTGCAATAGCTAATCAAATGACCAGTATTTCAGAGCGCTATAACGTTTTAATTGCACGTGAACAGCGGGATATTGATCGACTCTTAAAAGAAAAACACGCTTTGCCTGCGTCGAAAAACACGTCTGAAATTGACCAACAATCAACCCAGAGCAAAGGTATTGATTCGTTCATTCGGTCACAAGAAATCAAACGAGATGTTGAACAGCGACAATCAAAAATAGATACTTACCAAGCTCAAATGGATCGCCAAATAGCAGCCCTCGAAGCTCAGGCTAAAGAGCAACCGAATAACTTAACTGATGCGACTTTTGATAACTCCTTATCTAGAAAAATGAGTGCGTTAACATCAAAATATGCAACTTTAATCGATGTTGAACAGCACCAAATAGATCGTCTTCTACAAGAGTTAGCCAGTATAGAATAATGCATGTAGGTTATTTGTTATGAATTCACTTGCTGCTGCACGGACTTGTTAATTGCAACAATATTACTGGTATTAAATAAATAGCTTTTCACTATGCTGTTAAACATCCTGAGTGCATAACGCCACGCTTGTTCTAGGTTTAGCGTAAATTCTCGGCCCAAATGAATTTTTAGCGCAGCTATAAAAGCATCACATAATAAATCAACATCCTGACAAGTGAGGCCAGATTTACTTAGGTTGTTGGCATGATAATGAATAAAAGGTAATACAGACAATAAGCGATCTAAGTGGGTAATAGTGCGTTCCAATGAGCAATACAACAAATAACTTTTTCACTTATTTCATCACTGCTAGGCCATTGCATTGTCAATGCATGACGTTTTAATTGCATATGAAAGGTAACAGTAAAACAGTGAAAGTTGGGTTTTATTATTGCGATACTTCGTAATAACATTTTTTGATGATGAGCAGAAATACTCATAATAAGCCCTCTCTAAATAGCCTTAAATATGCAGATTGCCATTAAAAACTTAGTATAGACGCTGTGTAGGAAAGAGTGAGTAAATCGATGGAAATTGCGCAATAGCGTGCTTTATTAATGCCAATAAGGCTAGGGCGTGTTGACCTTTGTGGATTGAAATTTGTTCAATCTAGGGGCGATTTAATCGCGGCGCGAGGTTTGTAACCTAGTGGGCTAAGTAAAAATCGAGCAACAAAGAGTTAATCGCCCCTAGGAAGAACCCTTTGGGCAGCGCATGTTTGGAATTTATACTGCGTTATCGCCTATTTATGGGGAACAACCACACTACATAGACTCTGCCTTGCCTAAATACCAAACATACTGCTGCAAAATTAATCACAAAAGGTCAACACGCCCTAGGGCCTTTATGTTGGTTTTTAAAAATCGCACTTGGTGTTCAGTTATAGCGAATTGTTCTGACCTATAATTTTGTACATTATAATCTAGTCATTCTTTACCAGTTTTTGGTTGCTAATTCCGCCAAGCCTCTTTATAATAGCCGCCATTGTCTAGCTCACTTAATTGGCTGCTAGGCAGGTATCAGATATTTTGATACCAGTTGGCGCGGGATGGAGCAGCCTGGTAGCTCGTCGGGCTCATAACCCGAAGGTCGTCGGTTCAAATCCGGCTCCCGCAACCAAGTTTTTTAGATAAGCCATTAATTTTATTAATGTTTCTCAATTCTTGAAGCCATACTTTTGAGTAGCGATTTTAGTTACTGATTTGAAGTCGCGCATTCTATGTAATGCGCGTTTTGCGTTTAAGCCTTTGGGTTTAATTTAGATGGTGTTAGCTATCCGCAACCAAGCTTGGCCCATGGCCACACAGTTTTATGCTTTAGGTGTGACGCCCCGCTTGGTTCGGGGCGTTGTTGTATCTGCACCTCTTGATTTTAAATCAAGGTATAAGCTAAGTATTTTAGGGCTATAAGCCCTTTTTTTGTTTGTATGGAGAATTTTCGTGACAAAACTTGAGCAAGATTTATTAACCATGCTTTCACCGTCAGTTGAAATGTTAGGCTTTGAATTACATGGTCTAGAGTTTGTGCAAGCGGGTCGCCATTCTACGCTTAGGGTCTATATCGATCACAAAGCGGGGATCTCGGTTGATAACTGTGCTGATGCAAGTCGTCAAATAAGCGCAATTTTAGATGTCGAAGACCCGATTACAAATGAATATGATTTGGAAGTATCGTCTCCTGGTGTTGATCGTCTATTATTCAAACAAGATCACTACGAGAAGGCACAAGGAGAGGAAGTACGCGTGCGTACTAAGCTTCCACAAGATGGTCGCCGTAATTTTAAAGGCGATCTAATAGCAGTTAGCAGTGATATGATCACACTTTCATATGACGGTACTGAGCAGTTAATTATGCTCAGTAACATTGAACGTGCGAACATCATCGCAAAGTTTTAATCCGAGTGCGAAGGAATAGGGCAAGCGAGGCATAACCCATGGCAAAAGAGATATTATTGGTTGCTGAAGCCGTTTCCAATGAGAAAGCGGTTCCAAAAGAAAAGATTTTCGAAGCGTTAGAGTTCGCATTAGCGACTGCGACTAAGAAAAAACACACTGGTGAAATTGAAGTACGCGTTGCAATTGACCGTAAAACAGGTGACTACGACACTTACCGTCGTTGGCAGATTGCTGCAGTACTTGAAGATGGCTCACTGGAAAACCCTTACAGCGAAATCACGTTAGAAGCGGCTCAGGTTGATGACCCAGATCTTAAGATTGGTGATTTCATCGAAGAGCAAATCGAGTCAATTAAATTTGACCGTATTACTACACAAATGGCGAAACAAGTAATCGTACAAAAAGTACGTGAAGCTGAGCGCGCACTTGTTGTAGAAGCTTATAAAGATCAACAAGGCGAGTTAGTAACAGGTGTTGTGAAAAAAGCAACGCGTGACGCAATCGTATTAGATTTAGGTAACAATGCTGAAGCGGTTATTTACCGTGATGACATGTTACCACGTGAAAATTTCCGTCCTGGCGATCGCATCCGTGGTTTACTTTATGAAGTAAAACCTGATGCTCGTGGTGCACAGTTATTTGTAACACGCTCTAAGCCAGAAATGCTGATGGAATTATTCCGCATTGAGGTGCCAGAAATTGGCGAAGAGATGATTGAACTACGTGCAGCGGCACGTGATCCAGGTTCACGTGCTAAAATCGCCGTGAAATCTAACGACAAACGTATCGACCCAATTGGTGCGTGTGTTGGTATGCGTGGTGCACGTGTACAAGCTGTTTCTACCGAATTAGGTGGTGAACGTGTTGATATCGTACTTTACGATGACAACCCAGCCCAGTTCGTTATTAATGCAATGTCACCTGCTGAAGTTGCTTCAATTGTAATGGATGAAGACACCCATTCAATGGATATCGCTGTTGAAGCTGATAACCTAGCACAAGCAATTGGTCGTAACGGTCAAAACGTACGTCTTGCTAGCCAGTTAACTGGTTGGGAACTAAACGTAATGACAGTTGAAGAGATGCGCGCTAAGAACGAAGCGGAATCTGATAAGTTAATTAACTTATTCACTGAAAACTTAGACATCGATGAAGACTTTGCAACATTACTTATCAACGAAGGTTTCTCAACCCTTGAAGAAGTTGCCTATGTGCCTGCGTCTGAGTTTTTAGAAATTGATGGTTTAGATGAAGATACTGTTGATTTGTTACGCTCACGTGCAAAAGATGCATTAACGACTAAAGCACTTAAAACAGAAGAAAGCCTTGATGGTGCAGAGCCTGCTGAAGACTTATTAGCACTTGAAGGGTTAGAGCGTCACCTTGCGTTTGTTATGGCAAGCAAAGGGGTTGTTACGCTAGAAGATTTAGCAGAGCAAGGTATTGATGAATTAGTCGATATTACAGAGCTTTCTCCAGAGAAAGCGGGTGAGCTAATTATGGCTGCGCGCAACATTTGTTGGTTCGCAGACGAGTAATTTATTAACGGAGGTATTAGAGACTATGGCAGAAGTAAATGTTGAAAAACTAGCCGGGGATATTGGTACAACTGTTGATAAATTGCTTCAACAATTATCGCAAGCCGGTATCACTAAGCAAGCGGGTGATAATGTAACTGAAGCAGAAAAAGCAACGTTACTTGATCACTTAAGCAAGCAACACGGCGGCACAGGCTCAGATGGCCCAGCGCGTATGACATTGCAACGTAAGAGCAAAAGCACATTAAGTGTTACGGGTTCTACAGGTCAAGCAAAGTCAGTACAAGTTGAAGTACGTAAAACACGTACTTACGTGAAGAAAAGCGCGGTTGAGCAAGAGCAAGAGCAAGCACGTATAGCAGCAGAAGAAGCCGCTCGTCGTGAACTTGAGCAACAAGCTGCAAAAGAAGCAGCTGAGCTTAAAGCAAAACAAGACGCAGAGCGTAAAGCCAAAGAAGAGGCTGACCGTAAAGTGAAAGAAGAAGCTAAACGTAAAGCAGATGCTGAACGTGTAGCAAAACAGAAGCAGATGACCCCAGAACAAACCGCGAAGTCTGAAAAAGATCGCGTTGAAGCTGAGCGTCTGCAAAAAGAAGCAGAAGAGGCCGCATTGAAGAAAGCTGAAGAAGAAGCGAAACGTCAAGCAGAAGAGG
>NZ_JACJEW010000279.1:0-307 GCF_014164315.1 Pseudoalteromonas sp. SG44-1 | reverse complement strand
GTTAAGTTACTGACCATTTATAGCGACAGATAAATACAGTGATAACAAGGCGTAAATTTTGACATGTAGTTGTTCTACTTGAAAAAATTATAACGCAGTTAGCGCTTTATTTAGCTCGCTAGAATAGTTAAATATTTAAGTCGATTGGTATCAAATAGCTAACTAATTTAATGTAATTGGTGTTATACCAATCTGCCAAATTATGTGATCTAATTAGCACACTGATACCTATCTACTTTTACTAAATTGAACTTAGAAAAATCCAAGCAACTTTTAGCTTTATCACGTAAAGAGCCTAATGCGAGAA
>NZ_JACJEW010000278.1:0-309 GCF_014164315.1 Pseudoalteromonas sp. SG44-1 | reverse complement strand
AAACAAAGTATGAGGGGTTTTTACAAGCCCGGTATGGCGATTAAAATAAAACTTATCTCGGTGCGATAATATGGCGCGGTGTTTATGCATATAAAAACCTATGATAAACAAAGGCATGTATATAACAAACGGTACCCACCTGTAATCGCCCCACACAAAACCAATAACAACCAAGTCAACGAAGAAAAACATAACTGCAGATACCATTAGCAAGAAGCTTAGAGCAGTAAATAAATTTGACCACCCTCCAAACCATGAAATAGCCAACTGCTTACCATCGCTCTCTACCCAATGTCCCTCAAGCGTTGA
>NZ_JACJEW010000277.1:0-315 GCF_014164315.1 Pseudoalteromonas sp. SG44-1 | reverse complement strand
AAGTGCTTTTTACTAGCTTGACTAGGCTTATCGCAAGTTAATACGTCCTTCATCGCCTCCAACTGCCAAGGCATCCACCGTGTACGCTTAGTCACTTAACCATACAACCCAAACGGGTCTTTGTTGTGTGACAGTTTAACTTCGCCAGAAGTTAATATTGAATACTAAAGTAGATACCAATCAACAAACAAAACGTTCATTAAATGGCACTGAATGATACTGCTATCATTCTTTTTTACTTTTGAAAACTCTGTACAAATACACTGTATTTATACGAATTTTATTATCAGCTTTTCCAAATTTTTAAAGAGCATA
>NZ_JACJEW010000276.1:0-317 GCF_014164315.1 Pseudoalteromonas sp. SG44-1 | reverse complement strand
AGCGGCTGCGTGGCTTCTGCACTCCAATTACCGCTAGCATTGGTTTGTACTGTCACCGTATGGCTGCCATTGCCATCCGTAAAGGTAATCGCAATGTCACTATTGGCTAGATCCGATGTCCCTGTGACCAGCGGCGTATTGTCGTTGGTCAATGCCGGTGCATCGATAGTGACAATCGGCGCTGTTGTGTCTATCACCCCACCATTTTCTGTGTCACTGGCGGTATTGCCGGCGGCATCGGTGACACTAGCATCAACAACAAAAGCGCCTTCTGCAAGCGGGGTCGGTACATCCACCGACCAACTGCCATCAGCCAA
>NZ_JACJEW010000275.1:0-320 GCF_014164315.1 Pseudoalteromonas sp. SG44-1 | reverse complement strand
GTCACTCAGTTTAAATTGAGACTCTAAATTTGTTTGCCTCACTACCTAAGTAGCTTGGCTGTTAGAACTCAATCTGTACGAGTGCCCACACAGATGATTGCTTTATATTGTTAAAGAACGTTGCGGTTAAAGTTAAACTTTATCTCGCTAGGGCTGCGCATATTACGCCTTCCTATTTTTTTGTCAACACTTAATTTTAAACTTTCTTAAAAATCTAAACTTAAGTTTTACTCGACTAACTGATTAACTCTTGCAGCTTAAGCGTTGCCTGCTGCCGTCTCAGTGGGGTCGCATTATAGGGCGCGGCGAATTTTACGCAA
>NZ_JACJEW010000274.1:0-320 GCF_014164315.1 Pseudoalteromonas sp. SG44-1 | reverse complement strand
GTTAAGGTTTGTATATCGCCATTGGCATCGGTGACCGTAATGCTCACCAGCCCGCCAATTTCATCACTGCTACCGGTGATGGTTGGGGTGCTGTCGTTCGTCGCAGCCAACGGATCAATATCAAAAGTAGGCGCTTGAGTGTCAATTACTCCGCCGTTTTCAGTATCAGACGCGGTATTACCTGCCGCATCAGTGACACTGCCATCCACTTGGAATGTGCCCTCTGCAAGTGGGGTCGGTACATCCACCGACCACGTACCATCTGCCAGTACCGTCGCGGTTAAGGTTTGCACAGCGCCAGTGGCATCAGTGACAATCAC
>NZ_JACJEW010000273.1:0-320 GCF_014164315.1 Pseudoalteromonas sp. SG44-1 | reverse complement strand
ACTGAGCTGTAACTCAACAACTTGGTGGGTATACTCTCCAATACTTAATGCCCATGAGCGTAAATTTATCGGTGACTGCTCATGCTGTTTTTGATGCGCCAGAGGCATATGATGAGGCTGTGTTGTATGCCCACCTAAACGATGTGAGCGCGGATGCTGTGCGATTAAGGTATCGTCATGATAAAGCTGTACTAGCTGATTGGTTATGTGTGCGCGTAATTGTTTCTTAACCCACTGATACGGCACACTGTAATAATGTTTCTCTATTTCAACATGATAATCAATGTGTACTCGCACCGTTTTGATTTGTGTATAGTGAT
>NZ_JACJEW010000272.1:0-327 GCF_014164315.1 Pseudoalteromonas sp. SG44-1 | reverse complement strand
CAATCGGGCGACGACAGTACAGCAAACGACTTGGCTGTATAGAGCCAGTGTTCGGGAATATTACAGTTAACAAAGGCATGAATAAATTGACCTTACGCGGTCAAACGAAAGTGAATGCCCAATGGTAACTGTATTGCTTAGTTCATAATATAGAAAAGCTGCAAAACAGGACGCATTAATAAAGGTAAGCTGCTACCTCTCCAAATAAGCCACTTAAACACCTGTCATACCTTCCAAAACGCCCATTAAAGCAACAGCAAATCCTCTTTTTATATTTTACGTAAAATCGAAGTAACCGATTGAATCAAAATAGGAACTCGGCTATGG
>NZ_JACJEW010000271.1:0-330 GCF_014164315.1 Pseudoalteromonas sp. SG44-1 | reverse complement strand
AATTTACCGTGGGTGAATAATATCTATTAGATCACAGCGGACAGGTAGATTCAAGGTTAGAAAACAATCAAGCCGAATATGTAAAATCAGTTCCTAGAAAGAGTAATTCTACAGCCTCAACGCCCTGTTAATGGGCAAAATATAGTTGGCTAAAATTAGCGACGGAGGAGCAAAAGCCAACTGTATTTTGTCCTTGTTAAACAGTTTGTGTACGCCCGACATGGGCATTGACTTATGAGGTGAAAGTCCTCTGTAGGAAGATCACCGTTTAAATAACATACTGTTATTAAACGATAACTACTAGCGAATGGCAAGGGCTAAATCGCGAGA
>NZ_JACJEW010000270.1:0-335 GCF_014164315.1 Pseudoalteromonas sp. SG44-1 | reverse complement strand
TATCACCCGACACACTCATGAACAAAATATTCGTCTCACACGCCTTAGCAATACGGCGGCTGCTGATCAAACCATGTGCATAGCCGAGCAAAATAATCTTTAACATCACTGACGGCGGATACGCCGCCGCGCCTGTTTTGTCGTTGTTATACCACGCGTCAAAGCCCGACAAATCGAGTTTATTTTCGACAATATAACAAAGCGCATACTCAAATGTACCTGGCAATATTTGCTCAGCAAAATTGATTGGAATGAATTTATTTTGGCAGGATAAGTCTGGCTTGTAGTTGGCCATAACAATTTACCGTGGGTGAATAATATCTATTAGATCACAG